>CAZOZE010000295.1:0-4742 GCA_964584215.1 uncultured Rhodobacterales bacterium | reverse complement strand
CGTGCGCCCGCTGAAGGCGCAAAGCGGCGTCGGCGTCGAGGACATCGCCAAGCGGCTGATCGACTACGGCTTCCACGCGCCGACCATGAGCTGGCCGGTGCCCGAGACGCTGATGATCGAGCCGACCGAGAGCGAAAGCCTTGGCGAGCTCGACCGTTTCTGCGACGCGATGCTGGCGATCCACGCCGAGGCGGTGGCGGTGGCCGAGGGGCGCGCCGACAAGGCCGACAACGTGCTGAAGAACGCGCCGCACACGCAGGCGGTCGTGACAGCGGAGCATTGGACCCATCCCTACAGCCGCGAACAGGCGGCTTTTCCGGCTCCGGGGCTCTACGCCGACAAGTTCTGGCCGCCGGTGGGCCGGGTGGACAACGTCGCGGGCGACCGGGCGCTGGTGTGCTCCTGCCCGCCGGTCGAGAGCTACGCGCGGGCGGCCGAGTAACGCCGCCCGCGCGCCGCGGCGCTGGTCAGTCCGCGCTCGAGGCGACGTGGAGAATGTCGCGCCCGCGCGCCCGGCTGTGGCTGCGGATCAGCTGGTCGTCGGCGACGCTGAGCGCCGAGGACGACCCCGCGCGGCCCTGCGGCGCGACGTCGGCGCGGTCCATGGCCGCCTCCTGCGTCGCGCGCGGCGTGGAGCTGCGCGCGGCGCGGCGCGGATGGTTCGGCGCGGCGGGCTGTTCGAGCGCGACGGGCGCAGCGACAGGCTGTTGCGCGGCGGTCTGTCCTGAGACGCCCTGCGCGGCGACGCCAAGCAGCAGGGCGGCGGCGGCGAGGGAGAGCGTGAAGGCGGGGCGGCGGTAGAACATGGCGATGGACCCTTTCTAGGCTTGCGCCAGACATGCGCCTGGCTTCCGGGGGAGGGCGGGGGCGGCTGTGACCGCCCCTTTCCGACGCCCCCAAAGTCGCCGATTCGACCGCCGTCATCCGTGAACCCGATCACACTTGCGGCCCGGCGCGAGAAATTGCGGATATTTCGCGTGTGCGTTGCGCGGCGCCGCTGGCGCGTCAGTCGTCGGCGTTGTCGGCCAGCATCTCCAGCGCGGCGCGATCGGTGATCCGCACCGCGCCGCGCCTGAGCGCGATCCAGCCGCGCGCGCGCCACCCGGCCAGCGTCTTGGCCACAGCCTCGCGCGTCGCGCCGGCGAAATCGGCGAGATCGGCCTGCGAGACGGCGATCACGCCGTCCGCCGACCCCACCTTGCGCTCGAGGTGCAGCAGGCGTCCGGCGATCCGGGTCGGCAGCGGCAGGAAGGTGCGCTCCTCCAGCATCCGGCCCACGACCCGCAGCCGCGCGCACAGCATGTCGATGAATTGCAGCGCCAGCGCAGGCTCCTCGCGGATTGAGGCCATGAGGTCGCTGCGCCGCACCCTGCGCAGCCGCGCGGCGACGCTCACCGTCGCGGTGGCGGTGCGACTTCCGGCGAACAGGCCGATCTCGCCAAAAAGCTCGCCTCGCGTCATGATCTCCAGCGTCAGCTTGCGCCCGCCCTGCGACATGACGCTGATCTCGATCTCGCCGTCATCGATGATGTAGAAGGCGTCCGCCGCGTCTCCCTGCGAGAACAGCACCGCGCCTGCGGGCGCCGCCACGCCGACCGCCGCGCGTGTCACCGCCGCCAGCAGCTCCGGGCTCGCCGCCGCGAAGACGGATTGCTCGGGAGGCCACGCCTGCATCGCAGCGGCTTGTCTTGTCGCGTCCCGCGTCGTCACATCCGTCGCCTTCGCGCGCCGCCCGCCGGGCGCGCGCCAATGCTACAGGGGCTTTTTCGCGATGCCGAGAGGTTTTCGCGCCGCGCCGTCAGACCGAGGTGATGCGCGGCGGGCGGGAGCGCGGCCCAGGCGCCGCCTCCACGCCCCGCCCGCGCGCCTGCGCCTGCGCCAGCGCCCGCGCTGCGCGCCCGGCGATGTCGGCCAGAGTGGCGTCGTCGGGCTGCAGCACGGCGACGCCCGCCGAGGCGCTGACCGGCGCGCCCGCCACCATGCCGATTCGGTCGTCAGCGATGCGCTCACGCACCCGGCGCATCGCGTCCACCGCGTTCTCGACCTCCGCCTCGGGCAGCACCGCGACGAAGATCGCGCCCTCCCAGCGGCCGACAAGGTCGTAGGCGCGCAGCGCCTGCACCAGCGTCTCCGCCGTCAGGCGCAGCATGCGCTCGGTTTCAAGCCGCCCGAGCGCCTTCTCCGCCGCCGGAAAGCCGTCGAGCGCCAGCAGCGCCACCGCCATCGGCGTCGCCTTGCGCCGCGCCCGGGCGATCTCGTCGCGCGCCCGGCGCATCACCGCCAGACGGTTGGGCAGGCCAGTGAGCGGATCCTCCAGCCTTGCAGGGTCGGCGCGCCGCGTCGCCGCCTCCAGCCGCGCCTCCAGCCCTTTCACGCTGCGCCGGATGCGGGAGAAATCGTCCTGCCCGCCGCGCCCGGCGGCGCGGTGGTCGCGGTAGTGCTCCAGCGCGTCGGCGAGACCGGTGAGCGGTTTCAGCAGCCGCAGCACGCCTGCGACGGCGCCGCCCGCCACCGCCGCCGCCAGCACCAGCATGGCCGGAGACGCGCCCGCCGCCACCGCCGCCGCCAGCGGCGCCGCTGCGGCGATGCTCGCCAGCAGCGCCGCGCGAACGGCCACGCTCTCTGACAGACGCCTGCGCCGCACCGGCCGTCTCCGCACCGACGATCTCCCTTGCCCCTCGGCGTCCGGAGACGCCGTCGCGACACTGACCGACGCGGCGCTAACAAAGCGTTGCGCGCGCTCAGGCCGATTGCGCCGCGCGCAGCCGCCGCATTGCGTCCTCGCCGCCCGGCAGGCCTTTCGCCGCCTCCGCCAGCGGCGCGAACCGCCAGCCCGGCGCCGCGCGCGCCGCGTCTGGCGCGAGCGCATGATACACCACATGATGCGTGTCGCCGACATCGAAAGCGTCGATGGGGCTGGGAAACGCGCCCGCCGCCCCCGCCGCCGCGATCTGGCCCAGCAGGCTGTCGCGCGCGGTGTCGGGGCCGAACCGCGCCGCCGACGGCAGGCGCGGCGGCGAGCCGTCGCGCACCAGCGCCGTCTCGCCGCGCGTGACCAGCGCCGAGAGCCGCACCTTCGCGCCGCCGCCGATCGCCACGAAGCCGCCGCGATGATAGCCGAGCGGTTCGGCGTCGGATTCGCCGAAGGCCACCACCTCGCCGATCAGGATCGCGTGATCGCCCGCCGGGGTCACGCCGTGGGTGCGGCAGTCGAACCACGCCGCCGCCTCGTCCAGAACCGGCGCGCCGGTGGCGACCTCGCGCCATGTGACGGCGGCGAAGCGGTCGGCGCCCTTGGCGGCGAACACGCGCGCGATGTCGATCTGGTCGGCGCGCAGCACATTGACGGCGAAGCGGTCAGTCTCGCGAAACACGCCATAGCTTGCGGCGGCCTCGCCGATGCACACAAGAACCAGTGGCGGCTCCAGCGAGACCGAGGTGAATGAATTGGCGGTCAGCCCCACCGGCGCGCCGTCCGCGTCGCGGCTGGTGACCACCGTCACCCCGGTTGCGAACGCGCCCAGCGCGCGGCGCAGGGCCCGGCTGTCGCCTTGGCGCGGATCGGTCATGCGGCTCTCCCTGTTCACGACGCAGATATGGCGCGCGCGGCGGCGCTTGTCGAACCCGCTTTGCCGCAGTGCGGCGTGGTTGTATGAAAAGCGCGCGTCTTGTCGCCTGCGCCGGAGGCTCCGCCCATGCAGACCCGCGTTCTCACCCTCGCCCTCGCCGGGCTGCTGGCCGTCGCCGCGCTGAGCGGCGCGCATCGCGGCGCGCTGGCGCTGGCGGCGCTGATCGGCGGCGGCGCGGGGTTCGCGCTCTATCACGCATCGTTCGGCTTCACCGCCGCATGGCGGCGCTTTTCGCGCGAGAAGCGCGGCGCGGGGTTGCGCGCGCAGATGCTGCTGATCGCGGTCAGCTGCCTGATGACGTTTCCGCTGATGACCTATGGCGCCGCCATCGGCCTGCCGGCGCAAGGCAACATCCTGCCGATGGGCGTCGCCTCGGCGCTGGGCGCGTTCCTGTTCGGGGTCGGGATGCAGATCGGCGGCGGCTGCGCCTCGGGCACGCTGTTCACCGTCGGCGGCGGCTCGACGCGCATGGTGCTGGTGCTGTTCTTCTTCATCCTCGGCTCGGTGTGGTCCACCGCGCATTACGACGTCTGGGGGGCGTGGCCTTTGCTGAACGACAGGCGCGGCGTGTCGCTGCTGGCCGAGTTCGGCCTTGGCGGCGCGCTGGCGATCATGGCGCTGGCGCTGGGCGGCATCGCGCTGTTCTCGGCGCAGAGCGAGATCAAGGCGCATGGCGCGCTTGAGCCGCTGAAGGCGACCGGATCGCTGCTGCGGGGGCCGTGGTCGCTGGTGGCGGGGGCGTTGGCGCTGGCGCTGGTCGGCGGCGCGACCATGGCCGCGACCGGGCGGCCCTGGGGCGTGACATGGGGCTTTGCGCTGTGGGGCGCGCTGGGTGCGGAGAGCCTTGGGTTCGACGTGCGCGACTGGGCCTACTGGAGCGGCTGGCGCGGCGGTGTGATGGATGCGGGGCTGTTCGGCTCACCCACGTCGGTGATGAACTTCGGCATCGTGTTCGGCGCCATGGCGGCGGCGGCGCTGGCGGGCAAGTGGGCGCCCGCGCTGGCCTTGTCGCGGCGCGACGTGCTGACGGCGGTCGTCGGCGGGCTGCTGATGGGCTGGGGCGCGCGGATGGCCTATGGCTGCAACATCGGCGCTTATCTGGGCGGGCTGGTC
>CAZOZE010000294.1:0-5249 GCA_964584215.1 uncultured Rhodobacterales bacterium | reverse complement strand
GGCAAGCCCGGCATCGCCAACTACGCCGACCTGCTGCGCAGCGCCACCTCCTACGCCGACGTGCAGAAGACGCTGATCACGCCCGCCTTCACCTGGGACGACCTTGCGCGCCTGCGCGACCGCTGGAAGGGGCCGCTGCTGGTGAAGGGCGTCCTGCACCCCGACGATGCGCTGCGCTGCGCCGAGATCGGCTGCGACGGCGTGGTGGTCTCCAACCACGGCGGTCGCCAGGTCGCCTTCGGACCGCCGACCATCGAGGCGTTGCCGGCCATCGCCGCAGCGGTCGGCGACCGCATGACGATCGTCCTCGACAGCGGCGTGCGGCGCGGCGCCGACATGCTGCGCGGCCGCGCGCTGGGCGCGGATTTCGCGCTGGCGGGGCGCGCGCTCGCCTACGGCGTCGGCGCCGGGGGCGGCGCGGGCGCGCGGCGCGCGATGGAGATCCTGAAGCTTGAGCTTGTGCGCGCGCTGGGCCAGCTCGGCGCCGTCTCTTGCGACGCCGTCAGGCCCGCGCGCCTCGCCGGGGCGCAAGCGGGGCCGTGATCGCAGCGGCGCGCTCATCCCCGCATCGGCGGACAGCGCCGCGCGAGCACCGTCAAACCCGTCGCCAGAGGGGTCTCTTGTCGAAGCCGATCACCCCGCAACGGGGGGCCTTTTGCGCGCCTTTCCAGACAGCCGGCGAATCCACTAAACGAAATCCTCCTGCGCACAGGTCTGACGCGCGGCGGAAACCGCCCGAGAAGATCGACGCCGCCCGCATCGACCAGCAGCCGCAGGCCGCCCGCTTCCGGCAGGGCCGCCGCCGGGGCGCGGGCGCGCGGCCGTGTCGGCGCGGCGCGGCTGATGCGCGACAGACGCCGCCCGCGCCGGAAAACGTCAGGCGCGTGTCGCGGCCCGGTGGCGGATCGCGGCCAGAAGCGCGGCGGCGGCCTCGTCGGGCGCGGCGTCGTTGCGGATGGTCAGATCGACCGGCGCGGGGGGCAGTCCGGCGGATCGCTCCAGACGCGCGGCGATCTCCTGCGCGCTTTCCCGCCCCCGCGCCGCGAGCCGGGCGGTCAGCGTCTCGGGCCGGGCGGCGATCCCGGTGACGATCAGCGCGCGCCCGAACGCCGCCCGCGCCTGCGGCAGCGCCGCGCGCGAGCCGTTGGCGACGACCGTCATCCCCGCCGCCAGCCACGTCCGCACCTCGGCGCCGACCCCATAGCGCAAGCCGTGGCTCTCCCAGTCCAGCGCGAAGGCGCCCGCCGCGCGCAGGCGCGCGAAGGCGTCGGGCGTCACGGGAACATGGCGCTCGGCGTCGCCGGGATGCGGCGGCCGGGTGATGGCGCGCCGCGCGATCATCACCCCGTCCCCGGGCGCGGCCTGCGCCGCAAGGCGCGCGATCACCGTATCCTTGCCGGCGCCCGACGGCCCCACGATCAGGAACAGCCGCCCGGTCATGCCGCCGCGGCCCCGGCGCCGAAGCCATAGACCTGCGCGCCCGCGACCCAGACGGCGGCCACCGACAGCGCGCCGCCGCGATCGCGCACGCGGATCAGATCGGCGCGCTTGCCCGGGCCGATCTCGCCCCGGTCGGCCAGCCCCGCCGCGCGCGCCGGGGCGCCCGCCATCAGGTGCGCCGCCTCCGCCCAGCCGAGGCCCATCTCGCCGGTCAGCACCCCCAGCGCGGGCAGCATCGCCTGCGGCGCGTAGTCCGAGCACAGCGCGCCCGCGACCCCCGCCGCAATCGCCTCGCGCGCCGACAGCGCGCCGGACTGGCTGCGCCCCCTCAGCACGTTGGGCGCCCCGAACAGCGTCAGCAGACCGGCGGCCCGCGCCGCCTGCGCCGTGGCGAGGTCGAGCGGAAACTCGCTGACGCCCGCGCCGACATCGGCCATGAAGGCGATCCGCTCGGCGCCTTCGTCGTCATGGCCGGCCAGCGCCACGCCGCGCGGGCGGGCATGGTCGGCCAGCCGCCGCACGCGGGCCGCCAGATTGCCCGCCTCGGCCTGTTTCGCGCTGATCTTCCCGGCGATATCGCCCTCCGCCGCGCCATAGACCCGCGACAGATAGGCGCCATAGGCGGCCGCATCGCGGAACTGCCCCTGACCGGGCGTGTGGTCCATGAACGACAGCAGGCTCGCCACGCCTTCTTCGATCAGCCGCGTCACGCGCGCCTCGGACCCGGCGTCGGTCAGCTCGTAGCGGACATGCACGCGGTGATCGACCGCGCCGGAAAACCCATGCAGCGCGCGCGCGAGCGTCTCGGCGAACGCCACGTCGCGCACGCCGAGTTCTCCTTCGGCAAAGCTGATGCCGTGGAACGCCGTGGTCACGCCCGCCGCCGCCATGCGCCGGTCGATGGCGTCGAGCGCCACCGGCAGCGGGAAAAAGGCGTTGGGGCGCGGCTCCACCTCCTTCTCGATGGCGTCGCCGTGCAGGTCGATCAGGCCCGGCAAGAGCAGGTCGCCGCCAAGATCGAGGCGGACGGCGCCCCTGGGCGCGTCCGCGTCCAGCGCCACGATGCGGCCGTCCCCGATCGTCAGGGCGCCCCGGCGCACGCCCTCGGGCGTGACGATGCGCGCATTCTCCAGATGTCGCATCATGCCGCATCCCCGAACGCCTTGCGCCGCACCTCGATCCTCACATCGGCCAGACGGTCGACCACGCCCATGTCGTGAAAGATCCCGACCATCGCCACGCCCCCGGCCTTGGCGGCCTCGATCATCGCGCAGACCCGCTCGCGGCTGACCGGGTCGAGGCTGGCGGTGGGTTCATCCAGCAGCATCAGCCGCCCGCCCTGCGTGAAGCTGCGCGCGATGTTCACGCGCTGCCGCTCGCCGCCGGAAAAGGTGGCGGGCGTGGCGTCCCAAAGCTGCTGCGGAATGGCGAGCGCGGCCAGCATCCGCGCGGCCTTGTCGTGCGCCGCCGCGCGCGCGACGCCCTGTTGCAGCAGGGGGCGGGCGACCACGTCGAGCGTCGAGAGCCGCGGCAGGCAGTGCAGAAACTGCGTCACAAAGCCGATCTCGGCGCGGCGCAGGGCGGTGATCGCGGTCTCGGGCGCGGTGGCGAGGTCCACCACGTCGCCCGCCGCCGTGCGGTAGAGCGCCTGCCCCGAGGACGGCACATAGGTGCGGTAGATCGCCTTCAGCAGCGAGGACTTGCCCGCGCCCGACGGCCCGACCAGCGCCGCCAGCCGCCCCGGCCCGAGGTCGAAGGAGACGCCCTCGGCGGCGGGCACATGCTTGTCGCGGTCGTGGATATGGAACCCCTTGCCCAGATCGCGCACGGAAAGGATGGGATCGGTCATCGCGTCCTCACAAGGCGCTGGAGACAAGCTGCTGGGTATAGGCCGCCTGCGGATCTTCAAGGATCTGATCGGTCAGCCCGGCCTCGATGATGCGCCCCGTTTTCATCACGATGGTGCGGGTGGTCAGATGGCGCACCACGCCCAGGTCGTGCGTCACCACCAGCATCGACACGCCGGTGACCTCCTGCAACTCCAGGATGAGATCGAGGATCCGCGCCTGCACCGACAGGTCGAGCCCGGTCGTCACCTCGTCGAGAAACAGCAGCGGCGCGCCGGTGGACAGCGCGCGCGCGATCTGCACCCGCTGCTGCATCCCGCCCGAGAAATTGCGCGGCAACTCGTCCATGCGCGCGGGCGGCACTTCGGTCCGCGCGAGCAGCGCCGTCGCCTTGGCGCGGATCGCGCGATAGCTCATCTCGTCCGACATCAGCAGCCGCTCGGCGATGTTGCCGCCGGCCGAGATGTCGAAATTCAGCCCCAGCGCGGGGTTCTGATAGACCATCCCCATCCGCGTGTCGCGCAGGCGCAGCTGCTGCGCCTCGTTCAGCGCGAACAGCTCGTGCGCCCGGCCCCCGTCGTGAAAGATCGCGCGGCCCGAGGTCGGCTTGTCATCGAAATACAGCATCCTGACCAGCGAGGATTTCCCCGAGCCGCTTTCGCCCATGATCCCCAGCACCTCGCCCTTGTGCAGCCGCAGCGAGGCGTCCGCGACGGCCACCACGGAGCCGCAATGGCGGCAGATGTTGGTGTCATGCGCCGGCCCGGTCACCTCCAGACAGGCCGGACAGCCGGGGCCGTGGATGCGGGTGAGGGCTTCGACATCGAGGATCGGGGTCATTCCGCCGCCTCCATCCGGTCGAGGCGCATGGCGCACCATGCGGCGTCCGAACACTGGAAGACGCGGACGCCGTCCTCGTCGGGGAATTCGTCGAGAAAGCTGTCATCGGCGCCGCAGCGGCGGCAGACATGGCGCTTGCCCGTGGTCCTGTCGCGGAAGCTCTCCACCGCGAAGGCCACGTCGTTGAAAGTGATCGGGATCGCGTCGGTGTGCGGCGGCACGGCGTAGATGCGCTTTTCGCGGCCCGCGCCGAACAGATACAGGCATTCCGCCCGGTGCAGCTTCGGCACGTCCCAGCGCGGGATCGGCGAGGGGTCGATGATGTAATGGCCGTTGATCCGCGTGGGGTAGCGGTGCGAGATGGTGATCTCGTCGAAGGCGACCATGTCCTCGTAGAGCTTGACCCAGAGCCGGGCGTAATCGGCGCGCCCGTGCATCCGCCGCCGCCTGGCCGCGTTCGGCTCGACCACCACCAGCGGGTCGGGATAGGGCACCTGAAGGACGAGGATCTGGTCGGCGCGCAGCGGCTGTTCCGGGATGCGGTGGCGGGTCTGGATCACGCTGGCCGCTTCGGTGCGCAGCGCGCCGGTCACGCCGGGGCAGGTCAGCGCGAAAAAGGCGCGGATGTTGGCGGCGTTCACGCTGTCGTCGGCGCCCTGGTCGATCACCTTGACGCAATCGGACGGCCCGAGCAGCGCCAGCGTCAGCTGCATCCCGCCGGTGCCGAAGCCGCGCGCGATCGGCATCTCGCGGCTGGCGTAGGGGACCTGATGGCCGGGGATGCAGACCGCCTTGAAGATCGCGCGGCGCAACTCGCGCTTGGCGTCCTCGTCGAGGAAGGCGAAGCCGTAGGCCGCGCCGTCGCGGTCTTGGCCCATGGCGTCAACGGGGTGCATCGGCGGCCTCCCCGGTCTTGGCCCGCGCGGCGCGCAGGCGGTCCATGTCGGCCTGAAAGGTGACATAATGGGGCATCTTGTAATGGGTGCAAAAGCCCATGCTCTCGATCCCGTCCACATGCAGCAGCACGAATTCGGGGTCCTCAGAGGGGTTGGCGATGCGGCCCTTTTCGCGCGCGACGCTGATCGCGCGGTCGAGCACCGCCATCGCGATGGCCTTGACCTC
>CAZOZE010000293.1:0-5825 GCA_964584215.1 uncultured Rhodobacterales bacterium | reverse complement strand
GTCGCGCATCCGCCGGATCGCGCTGTCGAGGCCGGAAAAGATCGCCTCGCCCACCAGGAAATGGCCGATGTTGAGCTCGCGCACCTCGGGGAACGCCGCGACCGGGGGCGTGGTGTCATAGGCCAGCCCGTGCCCGGCGTGGACCTCCAGCCCCAGCCCGTGCGCAAAGGCGGCGCAGCGGCGCAGGCGCTCAAGCTCCGCCGCGCGCGCCGCGATCCGGCCCTCGTTGTGGGCGTCGCAGTAAGCGCCGGTGTGCAGTTCGATCACCGGGGCGCCGATCCGCGCCGCGGCCTCGATCTGGCGCTCGTCGGCGGCGATGAAGATCGACACGCGGCACCCGGCCTCGCGCAGCGGCGCGATGAAATGCGCCACCCGGTTCTCCTCCCGCGCGACCTCCAGCCCGCCCTCGGTGGTGCGCTCCTCGCGCTTCTCGGGGACGAGGCAGACGGCGTGGGGACGGTGGCGCAGGGCGATCGCCTGCATCTCCGCCGTCGCTGCCATCTCAAGGTTCAGCGGCAGGCCAAGGCCGCCCAGCGTCGCCGACAGCGCTTCGATGTCGGCGTCGGCGATGTGGCGGCGATCCTCGCGCAGGTGCGCGGTTATCCCGTCCGCCCCCGCCGCCGCCGCCGCGCGCGCGGCGCGCACCGGGTCGGGGTGGGCGCCGCCGCGCGCGTTGCGGATGGTGGCGACGTGGTCGATGTTGACCCCCAGCCGCAGCGGGCCGACGGGGGTGGTCAGGCTAGTCATGGCGGTCTCTCCAGATCCGGTCGGCACGGTCATTCAGCCGGGTCGGCGACGGGCGGCGCGTGCCGCGCGCGACGCAGGCGCGCCTCGACCCGGCGCTTGGCGGCGGCCATCAGCTTGAGCCGGCGGCGGTTCTGATACGCCGCGATCAGCGGGCGCAGCAAGGCGTAGAAGATCGCCGACGCCAGCAGCCCCGGCGCCAGCCCGCCCAAAAGGTAGGGCCAGAAGATCGTGTCGAGGAACTTGTCGAAGTTGCTGAACACCAGCCCGACGTGGAACTGCGCCGGATCGACGCCGTGCCCCAGCATCCAGTTGCCCAGCGTCAGCGCAGCCCCGGCGATGAACGGAAACGTGACCGGGTTGCCCGTCAACGTGCCGAGCGCCGACGCCAGCACATTGCCGCGGACCAGCAGCGCCATCAGCGCGGCGACGATGAAGTGCAGCGTGAACAGCGGCGTGAACGAGGCCATCACGCCGCAGGCGAAGCCCAGCGCGATGCGGTGCGGCGTGTCGGGCAGCCGCTGCACCCGCCGCCCGACATAGGCGAAGCCGCGCCGCCATCCCTTGCGCGGCGCGACGAAATCCCGCAGCCGCCGCAGCAGGCCGAGCGGGTTGCGGCGCTTGAAGATCATCGCGCTTCCGCCCTTACGCCATGCCCGTCACGCGAACGCTCACCCATCGCCGCCTTTATCCCACCTTTCCCTCGCCCTCCGCCCCGCGACTGCGCGCCGCCGCGCTGACGATGGGCTGCGCCTCAAGCGCCGAGAGGATGCCCGCGAGATGTTTAACATCCCGCACCTCCACGTCGAGCAGCATCCTGAAGAAATCGGGCGTCCGCTCCGCCGTGACAAGGTTGGCGATATTGGCGCGCTGCTCGGCGATCAGGCCGCAGATCCGCGCCAGCGCGCCGGGCTCGTTGGACAGCGTCAGCGCGATGCGCGCGAGATGGGTAGCGAACTGGCCGGCGTCCTCGTCCCAGCGCAGGTCGAGCCAGCGGTCCAGTTCGTGCTCGTGCGTCTCCAGAACCGGGCAGTCGATGGCGTGAACCTCGACGCCTGCGGCGTCATGTATCCCCACGATGCGGTCGCCGGGGACGGGCCGGCAGCAGGCGCCATAACGGATCGCGACGCCGCGCTTCACGCCGCGCACCATCGGCGCGCCCGGCTCCAGCAGCGGCTCGGGCGGCGCGCCGTCCTGCGGCGGATAGACGATCTCGACCACGCGCCGCCCGGCCACCTCGCCCGCGCCCACCGCCTCCAGCAGGTCGTCCACGCCGCCCTTGCCCAGCTTGCGCGCGGCGTTCTCCAGCGCCTTGTCGGTGAGCGCCTTGCCGCGCCGCTCGAACGCCTGGCGCGCGATGTCGCGGCCCTGACGGATGTTGCCGCCGCGCGCGTCCTCGCGCAGCGCGCGCTTGATCGCGGCGCGCGCCTTGCCGGTCATCGCCATGTCCATCCAGACAGGCGAGGGCCGCTGCGCCTCGGCGCGGATGATCTCGACCTGCTGGCCGTTGCGCAGCCGCGTCCATAACGGCGCGCGCCGCCCGTCGATCTTGGCGCCGACGCAGCTGTCGCCGATGCGCGAATGGATCGCATAGGCGAAGTCGATCAGCGTCGCGCCGCGCGGCAGCGGCACCACGTCGCCCTTGGGGGTGAAGCAGAACACCTGGTCGTGGAACATGTCGAGCTTGACGTGCTCGATGAACTCCTGCGCCGTCTCGCTGCTCTCGCTGCGCCGCGCGAGATCGCGCAGCCAGGTGAACGGATCGACCGCGAAGCGATTCTCGGCGCGGGCGCCGTTGCGATAGGCCCAGTGCGCGGCGACGCCGGTTTCGGCCACGTCGTCCATCTCGCGGGTGCGCACCTGCATCTCCACGCGCATCCCGTTGGGGCCATAGACGGTGGTGTGCAGCGAGCGATAACCATTGGACTTCGGCCCGGAGATGTAATCCTTGATCCGCCCCGGCGCCACGCGCCAGCGCCGGTGCAGCGCGCCGAGCGCGCGGTAGCAGCCATCCTCGGTCTCGGTGACGATGCGGAAGGCGTAGATGTCGGAGAGCTGGGAAAAGCCCACGCCCTTGTCCTCCATCTTGCGCCACACCGAGTAGGGCCGCTTCTCGCGCCCGAACACCTGCGCGGGCACATGCGCCTCATACAGCGCCTCCTCGATCGCGGCGGTGATGGTCGGGATCAGGTCGCCGGTCTCCTTGCGCAGCTTGATGAAGCGGCGCATGATCGAGGTGCGCGCCTCGGGGTTGATCACCGTGAAGGCGAGATCCTCCAGCTCCTCGCGCATGTGCTGCATCCCCATGCGCCCGGCCAGCGGCGCATAGATCTCCATGGTCTCGCGCGCGATGCGCACCCGCTTGTCGGGGCGCAGGGCGTCGAGCGTGCGCATGTTGTGCAGCCGGTCGGCCAGCTTGACCAGCAGCACCCGCACGTCGCGCGCCATGGCCATCAGCAGCTTGCGAAAGTTCTCCGCCTGCGCCGCCTCCTTGGAGGTCAGCTCCAGCCGGGTGAGCTTGGTGACGCCATCGACCAGTTGCGCGATCTCGTCGCCGAACAGCGCGGCGATCTCGTCGCGCGTCACCTCGGTGTCCTCGATGGTGTCGTGCAGCAGCGCGGTGACGATGGAGGCGTCGTCGAGCCTGAGGTCGGTGAGGATGCCCGCCACCTCCAGCGGATGGCCGAAATACGGCTCGCCGCTGGCGCGGGTCTGGGTGGCGTGCGCCTTGGCGCCGAACACATAGGCGCGGTTCAGCAGCGCCTCGTCGGTGTTGGGATTGTAGGCGCGGACCCGGTCAACAAGTTCGTATTGACGGATCATCGCGCGAGGCTCCCTGCCGCGCACCCCCGCCGGGGCCGCGCCTGCGAAGCGGCGCCGCGCGCCTCAGCGACCGCCCTGTTCGGCGAGCAGAGCGCGCAGCAACTGCTCCTCCGACAGATCGTCGGCGGGACGGTCGGGCGCGGGCGCGCCCATCAGCGCGGCCATGCCGTCCTCCTCCGGCTCGTCCACCTCGATCTGGGTCTGGAGCGCCTCGATGGCGTGCTCGCGCAGATCCTCGACCGGGATGGTCTCCTCGGCGATCTCGCGCAGCGCCACGACCGGGTTCTTGTCGTTGTCGCGGTCCACCGTCTCATGCGCGCCCGACGAAAGCTCCCGCGCGCGATGGGCGGCGAGCATCACGAGGTCGAAGCGGTTGGGCACCTTATCGACGCAATCCTCAACGGTGACGCGGGCCATGGGCGCACTCCGGGCGACAGGGACGGGATCAAGGCGGTGTGCTTAGCGCAAGCGGCGACCGGGCGCAAGACCGGCTCACGCGGCGGGCTGGGTTGTCAGGTCCGCAGGATCGCCCCTCAGACGGGCGCGCCGACGGGCGCGGCGCGCCTCAGCGACATCGGCGCCAAAGGCGCGCTGCCGAAGCGGATCACCAGATCGGGCCGGGCGCCGGGCGCGCCCAGCCAGCGCGCGAGACCGTCGCGGACGGCGGGAACCTCAACCGCCTGATTGAGATGCGCGGTGCGCACCCCAAGCGCCGTCGCCTGCAGCGCAAACCGCTGAAAGCTGCGCCCGACCCTGATCCACTGCGCCGGGTCCGCCTTGTCCGCGACGAACACCGCGATCCCCGCCGAGGTCCGGACCTGCGCGCGAAGCTTGTCGTTCTCGGCGCCCTTGGTGAACGCCAGCGAAAACATCCGCCTGCCGAGCCATTCCGGAAAGACCGGGGCGCCCGAGCAGGCGGCGAACAGGCCGTCGCCGGTCTCGAGGGCGCGCGCGGGGCTGAAGCGGATCCAGTCGCGCAGCTCTCGCACGAAGGCGGGATCGTCGATCTGCGCGCCGTTCCCGGCGATCACGAACTCCAGAATGGCGTCGCGATCCGCCGCGCTGGTGTGGAGCAGAACCGATACGCCGTCCTCCCGCGCCGCCGCCTCCAGAAGCGCCAGCTCCGCCGGTGAGACCGGTCGCCCGTCAAAAAGCGAGCGGGTCGATTGGCGCTCGGGAATCGCGCGATACAGGTCCCGCCGGCCCGGCGGAGCGGCCGAGAGCGCGATCTCGATCCCGGGCGCCGCGCCGCCGCCGATCCCGACCGCGCCGCCGCGCCCCAGCGCGGCGGCCGCGACCGAAAGGTTCTCCGCCGCGCAGCCGAGGCTTACGAAAAGATGATGGTCGTCAGGGTCCACCACCGGCGTCCGGCGCGAAAAGTCGGGCAGGATGCTCACCCGCCCGCCGCCGGTATGAAACCGCCAGGGCTGCGCGTTGTGCCCGCTGGCGGCGAGCGTCGCCATGCGGACAAGCTCCGCCACCGAAGGCTCCCCGGCGATCAGCCGCCGCTGGCGCGCCGCTTCGCTGCGGTAGGCGTCGATCCTCGGCCAGAGGCCGTATCCGGCGGCGCCGACGGCGGCGAGCGCCGCGCCTGCACTAATCAGCTTTCTGCCCAGCGTTCTGCGCGACATGACCGGCATGACGAAAACCCTCCCGCAAGCGCCGACGCTAGCGCGCGCCGCCGCCCGCCGCCTTGATCCGGGACAAGCGTGGCGCGCGTTCTTGACCGCCGCGCCGTGATCGCTGAAGCTGGAGGGGACGACGCCGCGCCATCGCCCGGCGATGCGCGTCGGGAACGGCATGGCGATTGAGGGACGCGATCACGACGCCAGCGCCAGCATCGCCCGACACCCCTGGCCGATCCCGCGACACACCCGCGACACAGGAGAAGCCGATGCGCCTGCCCCCGTTCATCGACGCGATGCCCGCGCTCGACCTGCCGTTTCCCGAGAGCGTGGTCAGCAGCCGCGCCGTGCGATCCGAGGCCGGGCTTGTGGCGTTCTTCACCTTCCACGAGGATTTCGTGCTGCCGCCCCACGCCCACGGCCCGCAATGGGGCGTGGTGGTCGCGGGCGAGATCGTGTTCACCATCGGCGACGAGACCCGCACCTATCGCCCCGTATTGCCTCATGAACGGATGTTCCTGAAGGTTTAGGCCGTTGCCTCAACCGAATGTTCCCGGTGCGTCGTGGTCTCATCGGTTGGATCTTCGGGTTCGGGTTGGTGGCCCATGGCGCGCGAAGCTTTCAGATCGCGCA
>CAZOZE010000292.1:0-8544 GCA_964584215.1 uncultured Rhodobacterales bacterium | reverse complement strand
GGCATCCCTTCGGCCCGCGTCATCCCCGGCTTGAGGCGCGGGTCATAGAGCACGCGCAGGATCATCTCGTCATGCCCGGTCAGCAGCGCGAATTCCTGATCGTCGTTGAAGATCGAGGGCCGCGCGCCGTCGAAATCGTTGCCCGGCCCCAGCGATTGCGCAAACTCCTCATGCGTGCAGCTTTCGCGCAGCAGGCCGGAGGTCTCCGCCTTGATCAGGATGATCGCCTGCGTGATCGCGGCGCCGTCCGTCCCGGTGCTGACGCTGGCGGCGCAGGGGATGGAATAGTCGTCGCCGCGCAGCCGGTAGAGCAGGCCGGCGCGGGACGGGGCGTTGGCGGCCTCCAGAAAATCCGCCGCCTGCCTGCGCGCCGCGCGCGACAGGATCAGGATCAGCATGTTGTCGTCCTCATCCGGCCCGGCGCGCCGGATCGACAGGCCGCTCGCCGCCGACAGCCTGCGCGCAAGCGCGGCGTGGGCGTCGATGTCGTCCAGCGTCACCGCGTCGCCGACCAGCCGATACCGGATCGGCGTCCCCCATTTCAGCAGCCGGGTCTCGGCCTCGCGCGGGGCCAGCACGCCGTCTTCGAGGGTGAATTCGGTGAAGAACACGATGCGCTCAAAGTTGCGCGCCAGATCGGCGGCGCCGAACGGCGCGTCGGCGGGGGCGCGCTCGGTGCGCATCCCCCCCGCCGCCTGCACCGCGCCGGTGACTTCGGCATAGCTGCGCGCCGCCTCCCGCTCCACCGAGCAGGCGGCCAGCAGCGCCAGCGCCGCCAGCGCGAGGGGCGCGACGCGCCTCAGTTGACCGAAGTGGCGATCGTGTCGCCGGTTCCGGTGGCCTTCGCCTTGGCGGCTGCCAGCGTCTGCTTCAGTTCGGCCTCCATCTTGACCAGTTCCTTCTCCGCCGCCGCGCGTCTGGCCTTGCCCTCGTCGGCGATGGTCAGGCTTTCGTTGATGGTGGCGATCAGGCGGTCGTTGGCCTGCTTCACCGCCTCGATATCGAACACGCCCCGCTCCATCTCCTTGCGAATCTCGCGGTTCGCCATCTGGAGGTTTTCGGCGTTCTTCGTGAGCAATTCGTTGGTGAGGTCGGTCGCGCCCTTCACCGCCTTCGCCGCGTCGCGCGAGCGGGCGATGGTGACCGCCTGCGCAAGCTGGGTCTCCCACAGCGGGATGGTGTTGACGAGGGTGGACTTGATCTTGCCCACCAGCGACTTGTCGTTTTCCTGCACCAGCCGGATCGAGGGCAGCGACTGCATGGTGACCTGACGGGTCAGCCGCATGTCGTGCACCCGGCGCTCCAGATCGTCGCGCGCGGCGCGCAGGTCGCGCAACTGCTGGGCGGTGATGACCGCTTCGCCCTCGGGCGCGGCGGCGACTTCGGCCTCCTTGGCGGGGATCGTCGCGCCGTCCATCTCCGCCAGCTTGGCCTCTCCGGCGGCGATGTAGAGGCCGATCTCGTCGTAGAAGCCCAGGGTCTTTTCATACAGCCGGTCAAGGAACTTGATGTCCTTGAGCAGCACCGTCTCATGGCCCAGCAGGTCGTCGGCGATCTTGTCGATCTGGGTGCGCACGCCTTCGTATTGCGCGATGAATTCGGCGACCGGGGTCATGCGGCCCAAGAGACGCTCCCACCAGCTCTGCTTGCGGGCGGGGTCGAGCTCGGCCACGTCGAAGCCGCGAATCGAG
This sequence comes from uncultured Rhodobacterales bacterium, assembly GCA_964584215.1. Taxonomy (GTDB): domain Bacteria; phylum Pseudomonadota; class Alphaproteobacteria; order Rhodobacterales; family Rhodobacteraceae; genus Rubrimonas. The sequence continues at coordinate 6,853 of CAZOZE010000292.1, read as the reverse complement.
CTGACCATGCGGCCCAGCGCGTCGCCCGCCGGGCCGGTGTCCTTGTTGCGCACGCCGTCCAGCATCTCGTTGGAGATCGCGGTCAGCTCCGCCTGCGCGCGCGCGCCGAAGGTGATGATCGACTGGGTGTTGGCCATGTCGAGTTCGGCCATGCGCGTCTCGATGGCGGCGCGCTCGTCCGGCGCGGCCTGCTCCAGCGTCACCAGCGCGCCGCCGACCTCGGGCAGGGGCGCCAGGGCGTCGGCGTCGGCGAGCGCGGTTTCGGCCTTGGCGCGGATGTCGTCGGGCATCGAATATCTCCCTGCAATCGGCGTCTCAGACGCCTTCCATCTTCAACCGGTCGCGCAGCACCGCGATCTCTACGTCGAGATCGGCGTTGCTTTCGATCATCAGCGTGTCGCGGTGTTTTGCGAAATGAGTCTCCAGATCGTCGAGCAGCGCGCCATAGGCCGCCACGTCGGGCGATTCGGCTTGCGCGAACTTCACCGTCGCGTCGCGCGCGCCGACCAGATAAACGGCGAGGAACCGCCGCGCGCGGCGCATCTCGCCGGGGTTCTGCTCAAGCCGGGCGATCACGGCGGCGGCGCTGTCGGCCAGCGCGCGCACCCGATCTGACAATTTGCGGTCGCCGAAACTGTCGGCGGCGCGGGTCATGTCGGCGATAAGGGCGCGGGCGTTGTCGATCCGCGTCACCGCGTCGTCGAGCGCCGCGCCGCTCAAGCCGTCCACGCCCTTGGCGCGCATCGGATCGGGGCCGAACGCGACCACATGCAGCAGCGCCGCCAGCCCGGCGAAGATCAGCGCCGACGCAGGCGCCGCGCCGCCGAGCAGCGCGCTCGCGCCGACGCCCAGCGCGGTGAACGCCGCGCCGAACAGTTTTCGCGGAAACGCGGGCGGCTTGGCCACCGCGCGCGCCTCATAGGCGGCGGCGGCGGCAAGCCCGGTGCGCGTCAGCCCGGCGCCAAGGATCAGCGCCGCGAACGCGCCCAGCAGCGCCGCCATCCGCGCCGCGTCGCCCGAGAGCAAGGCGCCGATCGCGGCGATCAGCAGCGGCGTGGGAAACACGAACAGCCCCAGCGCGCGCAGCGAGACGGAGCTCGCCCTGCGCCCCGCCCATCCGCCGCGCGCAGTTGGCGGCGGCGGGGCCGCCCCCTGCGCGCCGGGCGAATACCGCCCGCCGAAACGCCGCGCGCCGCTCATGGCGGCGTAAGCGCGGCGGTCGCGGCGAAAACCGCCTGACAGGCGGTCAGGCTCACCAGCAGGGCGAGCGCCAGATACGCAAGCACGCGCAGGTATCGTCCGCCCATCGCCGTCTCGCCTTTTGTTCCTGCGCCTGCGGTCCATATAGACGATGATGCGCGCCAGCGCCAAGCGCCATCGGGCTGCGCGGCGCGGCGGTCAGAAGGAGAAAGCCCATGCGTCTGGTCCCGCTCGTCGCGCTGCTGTGGAGCGGCGCTGCGCTCGCCGCGCCGCCGACGCCCGCCACCGACGCCTCCGCGCATCCGCTGGCGGGCGCGATCCTGCGCGTGGCCGACGGCGCCGAGATCACGCCCGAGACGCTGGCGGCGGAACTCGGCGCGGCGGACGTGGCGTTTCTGGGCGAGGCGCACGACAACCCCGAGCATCACGCCGCGCAAGCCTGGCTGACCGCCGAGATCGCCCCCGCCGCGCTGGCGTTCGAGATGATCGGGCGCGAGCGGGAGGGAACGCTGTCGCGGCTGCGCGCCGAGGGCGCCTCGCGCGCGGCGCTCGGCGCGGCGCTGGAGTGGGAGAACAGCGGCTGGCCCGCATGGGATCTCTACGCGCCGATTCTGGAGGCCGCGCCCGATGCGGTCGTCACCGGCGCACTGATCGGGCGCGAAGCCTCGGGCGCCGCGATGCGCGACGGGGCCGAAGCGGCGGGCCGCGCCGCGCTGGGCGCCGCCGTCGCGCGCTACGGGCTTGCGGCGCCGCTGGCGCAGGCGGAGGCCGAGGCCGCGACCGCCGAGCAGATCGGCGCCCATTGCGGCGCGCTGCCCGCGGACGTGGCGGCGCGCATGGTCGAGGCGCAGCGGCTGCGCGACGCGGCGCTGGCCGACGCCGCGCTGCGCGGGCGGGCGCTGGGCGACGGGGGCCGGGTGGTGGTGATCACCGGCGCCGGCCATGCGCGCGCCGACCGTGGCGCGCCGCGCGCTCTGGCCTCCGCTGCGCCCGATCTTTCGGTCGCGTCGCTGATCCTGGCCGAGGTCGCCGAGGGGCGCGAGGACTGGCGCGACTATGGGCCGGGCGGGCGCGCGGGCGCCGACTATATCTGGTTCACCGCCGCAGCCCCGCGCGAAGACCCCTGCGAAGCCTATCTGCGCGCCCGCGCGCAGCCCTGAGCGGTCAGGCGGGCCGCTTGCGGATCAGATAGGCGACCGCCCCTTCCGCCTGCGTCTGAGACAGCAGCGCGTGCCCGGCCTCGGCGCAGAAATGCGGCATGTCGATCACCGCCGCCGGATCGTCGGCCAGCACCCGCAACAGCGCCCCCGGCGCCAGCGCCTGCAGCCGCTTGCGCGCCTTCAGCACCGGCAGCGGGCACAACAGGCCGCGCGCGTCGAGATCGGTCACAGGTTCGTCGCTCATGTGCGAAGGCATAGGCGGCGGCGCGCGACGGGGCAAGCGGTTGCGGCGCGGCGGTCGCGGCGGTAGAGCGCTGTCAGGCCGGATGCGGGCGAAACGCCGCCCGCGCCGCACCCGCCTTCGCGCCGGGGGCCCGGCCGGGCGGCCACGGCGCGGCGGCGCCGATCGAAGGGTCCGCCATGGCGCCGGGCGGCAAGTCTGGGAGTGTTTCATGCGTCCGATCCCCGCCCCCCTTCGCCTCGCCGCCCTTTGCCTCGCCGCCGCCGCCGCGTCCGCCCGCGCCGAGCCGCCTGCGCTGGTCGCCTACACCGTGCTCGACGCCGCAGCGATCCCCGCGCCGCTGACGCCCCAGGTAGGCGACCCCGCGCGCGGCGCCGCGCTGGCGGGGGCGCAGTGCCTCGATTGCCACGGCAGGCCGGACGGCGCGGCGCCGCCGCTGGCGGAGGCGGCGGCGGGGCTGGAGGCGGGCGCGCTGCGGCTGGCGGTGGTCAACCTCGCCATCGCGCGGCCCGAGGTGGCGGGTCACGCCTTTCACGACGCCGGACCCGCAGAGACGGTCGCGCCGCCCCTGCTCTCGGCGCAGGACGTCGAGGACGTGGTGGCGTGGCTGGCGGCGGGCGCGCGCTGATCGCTGCGCGGGAAAGTGAGCGCCCCGCTCTCGACCTCGGACGGCCGCAGCCTTATCTGCACCGGTGACCTGAGGGGGAGCGGTTCATGGGCGGCGGCGAACTGGGCGTGATGCTGGCCTTCGCGGGCGGCGTGTTGAGCTTTCTGTCGCCCTGCGTCCTGCCGCTGGCGCCGCCCTACATGGCCTATCTCAGCGGCCAGACCATCGAACAGATGACCGACCCGACGCGGCAGGAGCGGCTGCTGAGCCGCCTTGCGCTGGTGGCGCTGGCGCTGATGGCGGTGGCGTTCGGCCAGTTGATCGTCACCGGCGGCGAGATCGGCGCGCTCAGCGGCGCGGCGATGGCCGGCAGCGTGGGGATTCTGGCCTATGCGCTGTCGCAGGACGCGGTGACGCGCCGGGTGTTCACCTCGGCGGCGTTCTTCGTGCTGGGGCTGGCGACGGTGTTCATCGCGCTGGGGGCCACGGCGTCGGCGGTGGGGCAGGTGCTGTTGCAGAACAAGTATCTGTTCGCGCAGATCTCCGGGCTGATCATCTATGTGCTGGGCCAGCATTTCATCGGGCTGAAGCGGTCTTTGCTGACGGTCGCGATCATGCTGGGCCTCTGGGCGCTGGCGGTGCTGCTGCAGGGCGGCGATCTGGCGGGCGCGCTTTCCGAGAACGCGGTGACGCTGGGCGCGCTGGTCGCGCTGGGCGCGGCGCTGCAGTTCTCCGGCCACGACCACATCCCGTTTCTCTACCGCGAGGCGCGCTTCGAGGCGGGAAGCGGCGGCGGCGGGCTGATCGGCGCCTATGTGATCGGGCTGGCCTTCGCCTTCGGCTGGACGCCGTGCATCGGCCCGATCCTGGGCACGATCCTGGCGCTGGCGGGCCAGCAGGAGACCATCGGGCGCGGCGTGGCGATGCTGGGGTTCTACGCGGCGGGCCTCGGCCTGCCGTTCCTGCTGGCGGCGCTGTTCGTGCGCCCGTTCATGCGCTTCATGCGCGGCTTTCGCCGCCACATGGGCAAGGTGGAGGCGGCGATGGGCGGGATGCTGGTCGCCGTCGGGTTGCTGATGGCGACCGGCCAGTTCGAGCTGCTGGCGTTCTGGCTGCTGGAATCGTTCCCTGCGCTGGGGCGGATCGGCTAGCAAAGCGTCGCGGCGGGCCTGCGGCCCGCGCCGCGATGCGCAAGCGGCCGCGCCCTGACCCTGCGCGGCCACCGGGAAGCGGCCGAGATACTCTTCGCCATTGGTGTGCACGGCGCGCACGATGAACCGCTCGGCGCCGTTGGGGGCGAAGCCGAAGCGGATGGCGGGATCCTCGCTCAGCGAGACGCCGCCCTCGACGCGAAACACCAGCTCCTCGACGAAACAGGCGGGCACCGGCAGCAGTGACACCTGGTCGATCTGGAAGCCGGAGTATTGCGGACGGCGCACCATCACCTGCGCTTCCGCATGGTCCCGCGCTGGCGCCGCCCCGGCGCCGAAAACGCGCAGCCGCATCCGCCCCGCCAGCGCCGCGTCGGCGTCTTTCAGCGCAGGCGCCGCTCAGCCGCCCGACGCCTTCTGACCGAGGCGCGGCGCGACGCCGATTTCGCGCTGGGCTATATCAAGCGCCACGCGACGACGCCCGAGACGCAGGCCGCCGCGATGGGCGTGCTTCAGGCGCATCTGTCAGGCGGCGAGCCTGCGGCGCGGCGCGACCTGCCCGAGATCGTCAGCGCGGCGCGCGCCGCCGAACTCTACGCCAACCTGATCACCTCAGGCGTCGGGCTGAGCGTGACGCCGACCGGCAAGGTGCTGCCCTGCCATGCGGCGGAGAGCATCACCAGCCTGACCTTCGAGACGATTCGCGACCGTCCGCTCGCCGACATCTGGCGCGACGGCGCGGCCTTCACCGCCTATCGCGGCACGCACTGGATGTCCGCCGCCTGCAAGAGCTGCGACCGCCGCAAAAGCGACTGGGGCGGCTGCCGCTGTCAGGCGTTCGCCTGGAGCGGCGATGCGGCGACGGTCGATCCGGTATGCTCCAAGGCGCCAAACCATGCCGAGATCCGCGCGGCGGCGCTGGCGGAGGACGACGCGCATGGCGACGATTTCGAGTATCGCGCGCTCTGACCGGGCGCCCGCCACAATTTACCGTTAATCGCGCGCATTTTGCCGTGACCGGCGCCCCGCCCGCTTAACCACCCGTTCAGCCCCGCCGCCCCTAATCGCCCTCGTATCCGATTGCGCGGGGAGTGTGGGTATGGGCGCTGCGTCCACTGAAGCCGTCACGAGCGAGAAATCCACGTCCGCCGGTTTTGCGCGGGTCATGGCCACCGGCGTCGGGTTCAGCGCGCTGGCGATGGCGCTGGCGGCGGGTGAGACCGTGCGTGCGGCGGCGCATGCCTCAGGGTCGTCGCTGGCGGCGGGCGCGTCGGTCGTCGCGCTGGCCGCCGCGCTTGGCGTCGGCGCGGCGCTCTGGCGGCATGGCCGCCGCCTCGCCGCGCTGGACCGGACGCTGGTGGACGCCGCGCGCAACCGCGCCGCGCTCGACAACGCCTCGGCCAACATCATGATCGCTGACGCCGATCTGACCATCACCTATGTCATGCCGGCGCTGGAGCGGTCGCTGGCGCAGTCGCGCGACTTCTGGGCGTCGCGTCCGCAGCCGGTGGATGTGACCAGCCTGCGCGGCAAGAACATCGACGTGTTTCACAAGGCGCCCGATCACAACCGCGCCATGCTCAAGCGGCTTGAGCGCGCCATGGTCGCGAAGATCGACTTCGACGACCGTTTCTTCGAGCTGCGCGTCACCGCGATCCGCGACGCTGCGGGCGCCAAGACCGGCTATGTGGTGGAGTGGCTGGAAAAGACCGACGCCCTGCGCTCCGCCGACAAGATCGCCACCGTGATCAACGCCGCGTTGAAGGGCGACTTCGTGCAGCGCATCGCCATGGACGACCTGACGCCGGAAACCCGCGCCGTCGCCTCGGCGCTGTATGAAGTTTATGACAGTCTCGACGGCTACATGCGCGAGATCGACGGCGTGATGGCGGCGATGGCGCAGGGCGATCTGACCCACCGCATGAACGGGGCCTATGAGGGCGTGTTCGCCACGCTCGCCACCTCGGTCAACGGCACCATCGACAAGCTGTCGTCGCTGGTCGGCCAGATCAAGGAGACCGGCGAGGCGCTGCGCGGCTCGACCGCCGAGATCGCCGAAGGCTCGCAGGAGTTGTCGAGCCGCGCCGAGAGCCAGGCCGCCTCGCTGGAGCAGACGGCTGCGACGATGGAGGAGATGGCCTCCACCGTGAAATCCAACGCCGAGAACGCCGTGCGCTCCAACGCCCAGGCCCGCGACGCCTCGGTGCGCGCGGGCGAGGGCAAGGCGGTGGTGGCGCAGGCGGTGTCGGCCATGGACCTGATCGAGAAAAGCTCGGTCCGCATCGCCGACATCACCACGCTGATCGACAGCATCGCGTTCCAGACCAACCTGCTGGCGCTGAACGCCTCGGTTGAGGCGGCGCGCGCGGGCGAGGCGGGCCGCGGCTTCGCGGTGGTCGCCTCGGAGGTGCGCACGCTGGCGCAGCGCTCGGCCGAGGCCGCGCGCGACATCAAGGGGCTGATCTCGGAGAGCGCGACCCATGTGACGCAGGGC
>CAZOZE010000291.1:0-7493 GCA_964584215.1 uncultured Rhodobacterales bacterium | reverse complement strand
ATGCTTTCGGCCAGCTTGTCCATGTCGCGGTGCAGCAGGCGCACGAACTCCATCAGCACGCGCGCGCGGCGCTGCGGGTTGGTGGCGGCCCATTTCGGCTGCGCGGCGGCGGCGTTGGCGACGGCGGCGGAAACCTCCTCGGCGCTCGCCAGCGGCGTGCGCGCCTGAACCTCGCCGGTGGCGGGGTTAAAGACGTCGGCGAAGCGGCCCGACGTTCCCTTGACTTGCTCGCCGCCGATGAAATGAGTGAGCTCCAGCATCTGTCGTCTCCTGACCTTGGGCGGCGGCGTTTTTCGCCGTCAGAGATTGGCGGATCGCCCGTGCGACCCTATGTTGCACTGCAGCAGCGCGGGTGAACCAAAGGCGCGCCGCCGACTGCGGCGTTGATAATGCCAAAACCGGCGCTGCGGTAGAGCATGACAGCCAGGCCCCTGCATGATCGAGACGAGGCGACGATGACAGAGACCACCGACCCGCGGTCGCTACGACACAAGGATGGCGCGTTTCGCGCGCTGTGGGGTTTCGACCGCGCGCTCTACGCCGCGCACCTGAAGCGGCTCTCGCCCGAGGACCGGCGCTCGCGTTTTCATCACGCGGTCAGCGACGCATGGATCGACGAACACGCGCGCACGTCTCTGGACGGGCGCGGCAAGGTGCTCGGCTGGTTCTTCGAGGACACGCTGCGCGCAGCCGCCGAGGCGGCGCTGACCGGCGACGGCGCGGCGGCGGAGGCCGCCTTCGACGTCGAGGACCCGTGGCGCGGCTGGGGCGTCGGCTCGCAGCTTGTGGCGCGGATGCTGCTGTGGGCGCGCAACCGGGGCGCGCGGCGGCTGCTGATCCACACCACGCGCGGCAATGTGGCGATGCTGCGCGCCGCCACCCATAACGGCGCGCGGTTCGAGTTCGACCTGTCCGAGGCCGACTGCGTGATCGAGGCCGACGGCCCCACCCTGCGCAGCCACATGGAGGAGGCGCGGCTGGCGCAGGAGGGCGCGCGCGGACTGGCCGATCAGGCCGCGCGGCGGATGCGCGCCATGCTCAAACCCGGCGCATCCGGCGCATGACCGGCTTGCGGTTCGGGCGCGGGCCGGGCATTGCTGGGGCGCGCAATCAACGAGGCACCCGATGATCCTGCTTCTGCTCGGACTGGCGCTGTGGTCGGTCGTCCACCTGCTGCCCGCCGCCGCCCCCGCCCGCCGCGCGGCCTATGCCGAAAAGCTGGGGCCCGGACCGTACAAGGCGGTCGCGGGCGTTCTGCTGTTGCTGTCGGTGGTGCTGATGGTCAAGGGCTATCAGACGGCGGAGATCGTCGATCTGTGGTTCCCGCCCGCCTGGACCGTCCACCTCAACAACCTGCTGATGGTGCTGGCGTTCATCGTGTTCAGCGCCGGTCACGCCAAGGCGGGCCTGCGCCGCGTGATCCGCCATCCGCAGCTGGCGGGCGTCAAGATCTGGGCGCTGGCGCATCTTCTGGTGAACGGCGATCTGGCGTCGGTGGTCCTGTTCGGCGGGCTGCTGGCCTGGGCGGTGGCGTCGATGATCCTGATCAACAAGCGCGACGGCGCATGGCTGCGCCCGCCGGAAAGCCCGCGCAGCCGCGACGTGCTGCATGTGGCGGTGAGCCTCGCGGTGTTCGGCGCGGTGGCGTTCGTCCATAACTGGCTGGGCGTGTGGCCTTTTCCGGGGTGAGACGATGGCGACGCTCTATCGGCTGCTGACCGGCGACGACGACGCCGCCTTTTGCCACAAGGTGACAGCGGCGCTGTCGGCGGGCTGGGCGCTCTATGGCGCGCCGGGTTACGCGTTCGACGCGGCGCGCGGCGTGATGCGCTGCGCGCAGGCGGTCACGAAGGACGTCGAGGCCGCTTACGATCCTGCGCTGAAGCTGGGCGAGCAATAGCCCCCTGCGACGCCCCGACGCTTGCGGCGCAGGGCCTGCGGGCCGATGGTGCGTCGCGGCGACTCACGCGTGGCGCCGCAGCAATTCAGGCGCAAGGCCCTGTGACGGGTCGGCGCGCTCAGGGAGAATCCGATGGCAGACGTCAACCGGGCCGCACGGCCGCTGTCTCCGCATGTTACCGTCTACAAGCCCGAATGGACCATGGTGCTGTCGATCAGCCATCGCATCACAGGCGTCGCGCTGGCGGTGGGCGCGGCGCTGGTCGCATGGTGGCTGCTGGCGGCGGCGACCTCGCCGGAATACTTCGCGATGGTGGACGGGCTGCTGACCTCGTGGATCGGCGACGTCGTGCTGCTCGGTTCGACCTTCGCGCTCTGGTATCACTTCGCCAACGGCGTGCGGCATCTGGCGTGGGACGCGGGCTATGCGCTCGAACTGCCCGAGGCCGAGAAATCTGGCAAGCTGGCGGTGGTCGCCGCCGTGGTGCTGACGGTTCTGACCGTCGCGCTGGTCTGAGGAGGCTGACGATGTATCGCACGCCGATGAGCCGCGTTCTGGGCATGGGGTCCGCCAAGGAGGGTGTGGGGCACTGGTGGGGCCAGCGCCTGAGCGCGGTCGCCATGATCCCGCTGGTGGTCCTCGCCATCCTGCCGCTGGGCGGCGCCATCGGGGCGGGCCACGCGGCGGTGCTGGCGACCTACGCCAGCCCGTGGAACGCCATCGTGCTGATTCTGTTGCTGGTTGTGACGTTTCGCCACCTCCAGATGGGCTTGCAGGTGGTGATCGAGGACTATGTCCACGACAAGGTGTGGCGCACCGGTCTGCTGATGGCGAACATGGCTTTCTGCGCGGTGATGGGGCTGGCGGGCGTGTTCGGCGTCGTGAAGATCGCGCTCGGCGCCTGAACGGGAAACGGGAAAAATGGCTTCATACGACTACGAAGATCACGCCTACGACGTTGTGGTTGTGGGCGCGGGCGGGTCTGGCCTGCGCGCGACGCTGGGCATGGCCGAGCAGGGTCTGCGCACGGCCTGCGTGACCAAGGTTTTCCCGACCCGCAGCCACACCGTCGCCGCGCAGGGCGGCATCGCCGCTAGCCTGGGCAACATGGGGCCGGACTCGTGGCAGTGGCACATGTTCGACACCGTGAAAGGGTCGGACTGGCTCGGCGACACCGACACCATGGAGTATGTCGCGCGCGAGGCGCCCAAGGCGGTCTATGAGCTGGAGCACTACGGCGTGCCGTTCTCGCGCACCGAGGACGGGCGGATCTATCAGCGTCCGTTCGGCGGCCACACCACCGAATACGGCGACGGCGTGCCGGTTCAGCGCGTCTGCGCCGCCGCCGACCGCACCGGCCACGCCATGTTGCACACGCTCTATGGTCAGTCGCTGAAGCAGGGCGCGGAGTTCTTCATCGAGCACTTCGCCACCGACCTGATCATGAGCGACGACGGCCGTTGCACCGGCCTCGTGACCTGGGATCTGGAGAGCGGCAAGCTGCACCGCTTCCGCGCCAAGATGGTGGTGCTGGCCACCGGCGGCTATGGCCGCGCCTTTTTCTCCGCCACCTCGGCGCACACCTGCACCGGCGATGGCGGCGGGCTTGTGTCGCGCGCCGGATTGCCGCTGCAGGACATGGAGTTCGTGCAGTTCCACCCGACCGGCATCTACGGCGCGGGCTGCCTGATCACCGAAGGCGCGCGCGGCGAGGGCGGCTATCTCACCAACTCCGAGGGCGAGCGCTTCATGGAGCGCTATGCGCCGACCTTCAAGGATCTGGCGTCGCGCGACGTGGTCAGCCGCTGCATGACCATCGAGATCCGCGAAGGGCGCGGCGTCGGGCCGAACAAGGATCACATCCACCTGCACCTCAATCACCTGCCGCCCGAAATGCTGCACGAGCGGTTGCCTGGCATTTCGGAGAGCGCGCGGGTGTTCGCGGGCGTCGATGTCACCAAGGCGCCGATCCCGGTGCTGCCGACGGTGCACTACAACATGGGCGGCATCCCGACGAACTATTGGGGCGAAGTGATCCGCCCGACCGAGGACGACCCCGACGCCACCGTGCCCGGCCTGATGGCGGTGGGCGAGGCGGCCTGCGCCAGCCTGCACGGCGCCAACCGTCTTGGCGCCAACTCGCTGATCGACCTTGTGGTGCTGGGCCGCGCCGCCTCGATCCGCGCCGGCGAGGTGGTGGAGAAGGGGGCCTCGGCGCCCGATCTCGACGCGAACGCGCTCGACAAGGCGGTGAGCCGCTTCGACCGGCTGCGCCACGCCGACGGCGGCACGCCGACCGCCGCTCTGCGCGACAAGATGCAGCGCGCGATGCAGGAGGACGCGGCGGTGTTCCGCACCGCAGAGTCGCTGCAATCTGGCTGCAGGCGGATCAGTGCGATCTGGCAGGAAGGCGCCGACATTAAGGTGACCGACCGCTCGCTGATCTGGAACTCTGACCTGATGGAGACGCTGGAGTACGAGAACCTGATGGCCAACGCCATCGCCACCGTTCACGCCGCCGAGGCGCGCACCGAGAGCCGCGGCGCCCACGCGCGCGAGGACTATCCCGATCGCAACGACGCCGAATGGCGCAAGCACTCGCTGGCGTGGATCTCCGAGACCGGCGCCGTGACGCTGGGCGACCGTCCGGTGCATACCCAGCCGCTCTCGAACGGCATCGAACTGGCGAAGATCGCGCCGAAGAAGCGGGTCTATTGATGACCGTGCGCCCTGACATCGAATTCCAGATCCTCGAACATCTGCGCGCGGTGCGCGAAGAACTTGCCGTTCTGCACGTCAAGGTCGAGGGGCTGGAGCAGCGGCTGGACCTGATGCGGCCCGATCTGACCGAAACGCGCCCCGAGGCGGAGAACTGAGCAATGGTTGAATTCACCCTTCCCAAGAACTCTCGGATCGTCACCGGCAAGACCTGGCCGAAACCCGAGGGCGCCAAGGACGCGCGCGCGTTCCGCATCTATCGCTGGGACCCCGAGACCGGCGGGAACCCGCGCGTGGACACCTATTACATCGACCTTGCGCAGTGCGGGCCGATGGTTCTGGACGCGATCATCAAGATCAAGAACGAAATCGATCCGACGCTGACCTTCCGCCGCTCCTGCCGCGAAGGCATCTGCGGCTCCTGCGCCATGAACATCGACGGGCTGAACACGCTGGCCTGTCTCAAGGGCATTGACGAGATCAAGGGCGACGTGAAGATCTATCCCTTGCCGCACATGCCGGTGATCAAGGATCTGGTGCCGGACCTGACGCATTTCTACGCCCAGCACGCCTCGATCCAGCCGTGGCTGGAGACCAAGACCGCGACGCCGGGAACCGAATGGCGGCAGTCGGTCGAGGATCGCAAGAAGCTCGACGGCCTCTATGAGTGTGTGATGTGCGCCTGCTGTTCGACCTCCTGCCCCAGCTACTGGTGGAACAGCGACCGCTACCTCGGCCCCGCAGCGCTGCTGCACGCGCGGCGCTGGCTGGTGGACAGCCGCGACGAAGCGACCGGCGAGCGGCTGGACGCGCTGGAGGATCCGTTCAAGCTCTATCGCTGCCACACCATCATGAACTGCACCAAGACCTGCCCGAAGGGCCTGAACCCTGCCAAGGCGATCGCCGAGATCAAGCAGATGATGGTCGAGCGGCGCCTCTGACGACGGCGCCGAAGACCTTCCGCGCGACTTGCTGAGCCGCGCGCGCGGCGCTTGGGCCGATCTGGTTGCGCGTTACCGGGTCGGATGTCTGAAGAACAGGCGCCGCCGCTCCGGATACGGCGGCCTCAGCCGCCCATGCCCCAGAAATCCTTGACCTTGCTGAAGAAGTCCTTGCTGTCGGGGCTGTTGTCGGCGCCCGCCTTCTCGAACTCCTGCAACAGCTCGCGCTGGCGGGCGGTCAGGTTGACTGGGGTTTCGACCTGCACCTCAAGGTAGAGATCGCCGTAGCGCCCGCCGCGCAACTGCGGCATCCCCTTGCCGCGCAGACGCAATTGCTTGCCCGATTGCGCGCCGGCGGGGATCTTCACCCGCGTGCGCCCGCCGTCGAGCGTCGGCGCCTCGATCTCGCCGCCCATCGCCGCCGTGGTCATCGGCACGGTGACGCGGCAGTGCAGGTCCATGCCTTCGCGCTGGAACAGCTTGTGGCCCGCGATCTCGATGAAGATATACAGATCGCCCGGCGGCCCGCCGCGCAGGCCCGCCTCGCCCTCGCCCGCCAGCCGGATGCGGGTGCCGTCCTCCACGCCCATCGGGATCTGCACCTGCAGCGAGCGGTCCTTGCGGACGCGCCCTGCGCCCGCGCAGGACTTGCAGGGGTTCTTCACGATCTGGCCGCGTCCGTTGCAGGTGGGGCAGGTCCGCTCGATGGTAAAAAAACCCTGCTGCGCGCGCACCTTGCCCATGCCCTGACAGGTGGGGCAGGTCTGCGGCTGCGCCGCGCCTTCCGAGCCGGTGCCCTCGCAGGCCGAACAGGTCACCGATCCGGGCACGGTGATCGTGGTCTGCTTGCCCTTGAACGACTCCTCCAGCGAGATGGTCAGGTTGTAGCGCAGATCGGCGCCGCGGGTGCGCCGCTGGCCGCCGCCGCGCCCGCGCCCGGCGAACTCGCCGAACAGGTCGTCGAACACGTCGGAAAAGGCGGAGGCGAAGTCGGCGCCGCCCGGCCCCGCGCCCGGCCTGCCGCCGCCCATCCCGCCCTCGAAGGCCGCGTGGCCAAAGCGGTCATAGGCCGCGCGCTTGTCCTTGTCGCGCAGGATGTCGTAGGCGCCGTTGACCTCCTTGAACTTCGCTTCAAGCGTCGGGTCGGCCCCGTTGCGGTCGGGGTGCAGCTCCTTGGCGAGCTTGCGGTAGGCTTTCTTGAGGTCGTCGTCGGAGGCGGTGCGGGACACGCCCAAAATCTCGTAGAGGTCGCGTTGCGCCATCGTTCAGCTCATCTGCCTGGGGCCGCAAGCGCGTCGGCCCCGCCGGGAGGGGCGGGGCCGCGCATCTGGCCGGAGAGGGGGTTGGCTCACGCGCCGGGCTTCTTGTCGTCCTCGCGGACTTCCTCGAAATCGGCGTCCACCACGTCGTCGTCCTTGGCGGCGCCGTCGCCGGAAGCGCCCGCCGGGCCGCCCGCTTCCGGCGCCTGCGCCTGCGCGGCTTCGGCCTCGGCCTTGTAGATCGCCTCGCCCAGCTTCATCGACGCCTCCATGAGCGCCTGATGGCCGTTCTTGATCGCCTCGACGTCCTCGCCCTCCAGCGCGGTCTTGAGCGTGTCGCGGGCGCTCTCGATGGCGGTGCGGGTGTCGGCGTCCACCTTGTCGCCGTGCTCCTTGAGCGACGACTCGACGCTGTGGATCAGGCTCTCGGCGTTGTTGCGCGCCTCGACCATGGCGCGGCGCGCCTTGTCGGCCTCGGCGTTCTCCTCCGCCTCCTTCACCATCTTCTCGATGTCGGTGTCGCTCAGGCCGCCCGAGGCCTGGATGGTGATCTTCTGCTCCTTGCCGGTGCCCTTGTCCTTGGCGGAGACCGACACGATGCCGTTGGCGTCGATGTCGAACGTCACCTCGATCTGCGGCACGCCGCGCGGCGCGGGCGGGATGCTTTCAAGGTTG
>CAZOZE010000290.1:0-2739 GCA_964584215.1 uncultured Rhodobacterales bacterium | reverse complement strand
GCCGCGCCGTCGATATAGACGTGGCAGATCCCCTCCAGATGCGCGAACACCGGCACCCGCGCCTCGGCCTGCACCCGCGCCACCAGGCTCTTGCCGCCGCGCGGGATGATCACGTCGATATGGTCGGTCATCTGCGCCAGCATGATCCCCACCGCCGCGCGGTCCGAGGTGGGCACGCGCTGCGCCGCATCCTCGGGCAGGCCCGCCGCGCGCAGCCCCTCCGCCACGCACTCAAGCAGCGCGCCGGAGGAGTGAAAGCTCTCCGATCCGCCGCGCAGGATCGCCGCGTTGCCGGACTTCAGGCACAGCGCGGCGGCGTCGGCGGTCACGTTGGGGCGGCTCTCGTAGATCACGCCGATCACGCCCAGCGGCTGGCGCACCCGGCGGATGCGCAGGCCATTGGGGCGCGTCCAGTCGGCGATCACCGCGCCCACCGGGTCGGGTTGCTCAGCCACCGCGCGAAGGCCGTCGCACAAGCCATTGATCCGCTTGTCATCCAGCATCAGTCGGTCGAGCATCGCCGGCGACAGGCCCTTGTCGGCGGCGGCGTTCATGTCGCACGCGTTGGCGGCGAGGATCGCGGCGCGGCGCGCGTCCACCGCATCCGCCGCCGCGTGCAGCGCCGCCGTCTTGTCGGCGGACGTCGCGCAGGCAAGGTCCTGCGACGCTTCGCGCGCGCGCGCGCCCAGCGCGGTCATCGCCGCCAGCAGGTCGTCCGCTTCGCCGTCCATGCCTCGCCCTCCGCTCAGTCCCACAGCACCAGATCGTCGCGATGCGCCATGGCGGCGCGGCCCGGATAGCCGAGCAGCGCCGCGATCTCGCCCGAGCGCCGCCCGGCGATCTGCGCCGCCTCGTCCGAGGCGTAGCCCGCCAGCGCCGCGCCCAGCGCCGCGCCGTCCTCGCGCACCACCGCCACCGGATCGCCGCGCCCGAACGCGCCTTCGATCCGCCGCACGCCCGCAGGCAGCAGCGAGCGCCCGGCGCGCAGCGCGGCGGCGGCGCCCGCGTCCACCACCAGCGCCCCGGCGGGCTTCATCGCCGCGATCCACAGCTTTCGCGCCGCCGCAGGGCTGTGCGAGGCGGGAAACCAGGTGCAGCGCGCGCCCCCGGCCAGCGCGCTCAGCGGCCGGTCCACCGCGCCGCGCGCGATCACCATGGCGCAGCCGCCGCGCACCGCCGTCTTGGCGGCGAGCAGCTTCGTGATCATGCCGCCCCTGGCGCCGTCACCCGCCTCTCCCGCCATCGCCTCGACCGCCGGCGTGATCTCGGCCACCACCGGCAGATGCCGCGCGGCGGGGTCGTGGCGCGGATTGGCGGTGTAGAGCCCGTCGATGTCGCTCAGCAGCGCCAGCGCCTCGGCCCCCGCCATCAGCGCCACCCGCGCCGCCAGCCGGTCGTTGTCGCCATAGCGGATCTCGTCGGTGGCGATGGTGTCGTTCTCGTTGATCACGGGGACCACGCCCAGCCCGGTCAGCGTTTTCAGCGTCGCGCGGGCGTTGAGATAGCGCCGCCGGTCCTGGGTGTCGGCCAGCGTCAGCAGCACCTGCGCCGCCGTCACGCCGTGCGGCGCCAGCGCGGCGACATAGGCCTGCGCCAGCTGGATCTGACCGACCGCCGCCGCCGCCTGCGCCTGCTCCAGCGGCAGCGCGCCGCGCCGCAGCCCCAGCACCCGCCGCCCCAGCGCGATGGCGCCGGAGGAGACGATCAGCACCTCCGCGCCGCCCGCGATCAGGTCCGCGACATCCGCCGCCAGCCCGTCGAGCCAGTCGCGGCGCAGCGCGCCGGTCGCCGCGTCCACCAGCAGCGCGGAGCCGATCTTGACCACCACCCGCCGCGCGTCGCTCAGGCGGGGCGTCGCGGTCACGGCGCCCATGGCGCGGGCTCCTCCAGCGCATCGGTCGCGGCGGCGCGCTGCGCCCGCACCATCCGCCGCAACAGGCGCAGCGCCTCGGGAACCCCGGCGCCGCTGGCCGCCGACAGCGCGATGGGGGCGGCGGCGCCCGCCGCGCGCAGCAGCGCCAGCCTGGCCGCGACCGCGTCGGCGTCCAGCGCGTCGATCTTGCTCAGCGCCACGAGGCGCGGCTTGTCCGCCAGTCCATGGCCATAGGCGTCGAGTTCGGCCTCGATCACATGGAAATCCCCGGCGATGGTCTCGCTGGTTCCGTCCACCAGATGCAGCAGCGCGCCGCAGCGCTCGACATGGGCGAGGAACTGGTCGCCGAGGCCCCGGCCCTCGCTGGCGCCCTCGATCAGGCCGGGGATGTCGGCGAGCACCAGCTCGGCGTCGTCGATCGCCGCCACGCCCAGGTTCGGCGTCAGCGTGGTGAACGGATAGTCGGCGATCTTGGGCCGCGCGTTCGAGGTCGCGGCGAGAAACGTCGATTTGCCCGCATTGGGCAGGCCGACCAGCCCGGCGTCGGCGATCAGCTTCAGCCGCAGCCAGATGGTGCGCTCCACCGCCTCCTGTCCGGGGTTGGCGTGGCGCGGCGCCTGATTGGTGGAGGTCTTGAAGCGCAGGTTGCCCCAGCCGCCGTTGCCGCCGCGCGCCAGCAGCACGCGCTGGCCGGTCGTGGTGAGGTCGGCGATCACCGTCTCGGCGTCCTCGTCCAGCACCTCGGTGCCGGCGGGCACGCGCAGGGTGACGCTCTCGCCGTCCTTGCCGGTGCGCTGCTTGCCCATGCCGCCCTGGCCGTTCTGCGCCTTGAAGTGCTGCTGAAAGCGAAAGTCGATCAGGGTGTT
>CAZOZE010000289.1:0-3233 GCA_964584215.1 uncultured Rhodobacterales bacterium | reverse complement strand
GCCAGCGCCAGCGACGCCCAGAGCAGCACCGCCAGAAAGCCGATCGCGGTGGCGCGCGCGCGGCTCACCCGCGCGCCCGTTTTGCGCGAGGCGCGGAGCGGTGGACGCGCGGCGCCTCGTCGGGCATGGGTGCGCGGTCCGTCAGGCGGCCGCGCGGCTCGCGGCCTTGCCGCGCAGATAGTCGGCGAACCAGCGCCCGAGACGGGCGTTGTCCACTTGCTGGCCGACGCTCTCCAGCGCCGCCGCGCCCAGATCGGCGGGCAGGCGCCCCTGCGCCAGCAGATGATCGTAGAGCGCGCGCGCGAACGGGATGGCGTATTCCGGATGCGGCTGGATCGACACCGCGTCGGGCGCGTCGGGGTCGCCATAGCTCAGCCCCGCATAGGCGCAGCCGGGGCTGGTCGCCCACACCTGCGCGTCCGCCGGGATCGCGACCACCTGATCCTGATGCAGACTGTGCAGGCGCAGCGCCTCGGGCGCGTCGGCCATCCACGCCGGGCGGTTGACGACGCGATAGGTCTCCACCCCCAGCCGCCAGCCGCCGGGATGCTTGATCGCCGCGCCGCCGAACGCCTCGGCGAGGATCTGGTGGCCGAAGCAGACGCCGACGATCGGCCGCTTCGCCGCGCGGGCGGCGCGCAGGAACGCCTTCGTCTCGCCGATCCACGGCAGGTCGTCATAGACGCCATGGCGCGAGCCGGTGATCGCCCAGGCGTCGGCGGCGGTCGGCGAGGGCAGCGCGGCGCCATTGACCACCGGATACGCCTCGATGCGGAAATCCGTGTCGCCGCCGTTCAGCAGGGCGTCGAACATCGCCGGATATTCGCCGAACTGCGCCGCGAGCCCTTCGCGCACGTTGCCGGTCTGGATCACGCCGATCTTCATGCCCGCCTCCTTGCATTCCATCCACATCATGTAGCGCGGCGCGGCGTGGCGCGAAAGCGGACGCGTTGCGGGAATTCGCGCTGGCGCGATAGGGTGCGCGCGTCCTCTTTGCGGAGCCTCGCGCCGATGCCCGACCCCTCCCGCCCCGCGCTGGGCCTTCTGGCGGCGGCGGCGGCCGTCACGATCTGGGCGGGGTGGATCGTCGCGGTGCGCGGCGCGGTCAGCGGACCGGCCGGGCTGTCGCCGGCGGACCTTGCGCTGCTGCGTTATGGCGCGCCTGCGCTGTTGCTGGCGCCGGTGTGGATCAGGCTTGGGCCGCTGCCGCGCGGGGTGGCGGCATGGCGGGTGGCGGCGATGAGCCTCGGCTGGGGCGCGCCGTTCGTGTTGCTGGGCGCGCAGGGGCTGCGCAGCGCCGACGTCGGCCTGTTCGCGGCGCTGGTTCCCGGCGGCCTGCCGCTGTGGGTGGCGGCGCTGTCGGCGCTGTTTCTCGGCGCCAGGTTCAAGCGAGGCGCCCGCGCCGGGCTGGCGCTGATCGCGCTGGCGGGCGCGCTGGCGCTGGTCGCGGCGACGCCGGACGCGCGGGCCGGGGCGCCGTGGCTGCTGGCGGCCTCGATGGGCTGGGCGGTCTATGCGCTGGCTTATCGAGGGTCCGGGCTGGGGCCGGTGGCGGCGACGGCGGTGGTCAGCTTCTGGTCCTGCGCGATGCTGGCGCCGGTGGTCGCGGTGAGCGGAACCGGCCTGTTCGCGCTGGCGCCCGCCGCCTTCGCCGCGCAATTCGCGCTGCACGGGGTGTTGTCGGGCGTCGTGTCGGTTGCGGCCTTCGCGCTGGCGATCCGCGCGCTGGGGGCGGCGCGCGCGGCGGCCGCCTCGGCGCTGGTCCCCGCGCTGGCGGTGCTGGGCGGCTATGTCGCGCTGGGCGAGGCGCCTGCGACCCTGACGCTGCTGGCTGTGCTGTGCGCCGTGGCGGGGGTGACGATCATCAACAGGGCGCGCTGAGCGCCAGCCCCGAGAACAACGCCGCGCCGTCGGTGTTTCCCAGCGCCGGGTCGGCGGCGCGCTCGGGGTGCGGCATCATCCCCAGCACGCGGCGGTTGGCCGACAACACGCCCGCGATGGCGTCCATCGAGCCGTTGGGGTTGTCGCCTTGCGCATAGCGGAACGCCACCCGGTCCGCATCGCGCAGCGTCGCCAGCGTCTCGGGCGGGGCGATGTAGCAGCCGTCGTGATGCGCCACCGGCAGGCGGATGCGCGCGCCGGGGGCGTAGGCGCGGGTGAAGGCGCTCTCGCCGCCGACCTCCAGCGTCACGGTGCGGCAGACGAACTTCAGCCCCGCGTTGCGCATCAGCGCGCCGGGCAGCAGGCCGGTCTCGGCCAGCACCTGAAAGCCGTTGCAAATGCCCAGCACATGCCCGCCGCGCGCCGCGAAATCGGCCACCGCGCGCATCACCGGCGCGCGGGCGGCGATGGCGCCGCAGCGCAGGTAGTCGCCGAACGAGAACCCGCCGGGCAGGGCGACGAGGTCCAGCCCGTCGGGCAGCGCGGTGTCCTTGTGCCACACCATCGACACCCGCGCCCCCGCAGCGCGCAGCGCGCAGGCGAGATCGCGGTCGCAGTTGGCGCCGGGATAGACGACGACGGCGGCTTTCATGCCCGGCCCCCCTCAGACGATCTCGATGGCGTAGGTCTCGATCACCGTGTTGGCGAGCAGCTTTTCGCACATCGCGCCTACCTCGGCGCGCGCGGCCTCGGTGTCGTCGCCGCTGAGGTCGATCTCGATCAGCTTGCCCTGCCGCGCGCCCTCGACGCCGCCGAAACCCAGGGCGCGCAGCGCCTGCGCGATGGCGGCGCCCTGCGGGTCGAGCACGCCGGGGCGGAGCGTGACGGTGACGCGCGCTTTCATGGGGCGGCTCCTTGCTGATGCGGTGCGACAGCGTCCTAGCAGAGCGGCGCGCGGCGCGAAAGACGGCTGGCGCTCCCGCGCCCGGTGCGGCTAGGATTTCGGCAGCGAGGGAGGACGACGCGATGGCGATGCGGCGATGGCTGGCGGCGGCGCTGCTGGCGACTGGGCTTGCGGGCGGGGCGGGCGCGCAGGAGGCGCCGGTCCACCTGCTGTCCTATGAGGCGATCCCCTCGGCGCAGGTGGCGCTGGACCTCGACGCCGCGACCTACGCGCAGCGCGCGGCGCTGACGGCGGCGGTGCGCGACGATCTGGCGCCGCGCGTGCTGGCGGCGGCGGGGCTGGCGGCGGCGGCGGTTCAGACCGAGCTGACGCCGGGCGGCTATCTGCTGCAAACCAACGCCTCGCTGCAGGCGCGCGGCGCGATGCGCGAGGATCAGGCGATCCGCGC
>CAZOZE010000288.1:0-4602 GCA_964584215.1 uncultured Rhodobacterales bacterium | reverse complement strand
GTCCTTGGTGATGCGCACCTTCTTGGCGGTGCCCAGCATGTCGAGGCCGACGTTCTCAAGCTTCATGCCGAGGTCGTCGGAGATCACCTGGCCGCCGGTCAGGATCGCGATGTCCTGCAGCATGGCCTTGCGGCGGTCGCCGAAGCCCGGCGCCTTGACGGCGGCGATCTTGAGGCCGCCGCGCAGCTTGTTGACCACCAGCGTGGCCAGCGCCTCGCCCTCGACGTCCTCGGCGATGATCAGCAGCGGCTTGGAGGTCTGGATCACGGCCTCCAGCAGCGGCACCATCGGCTGCAGCGAGCTCAGCTTCTTCTCGTGCAGCAGGATGTACACATCCTCAAGCTCGGCCACCATCTTGTCGGCGTTTGTGATGAAGTACGGGCTGAGGTAGCCGCGGTCGAACTGCATGCCCTCGACGGTCTCGAGCTCGAACTCCATCGACTTGGACTCTTCGACGGTGATCACCCCCTCGTTGCCGACGGTCTGCATCGCCTCGGCGATCTTGTCGCCGATGATCTTCTCGCCGTTGGCGGAGATGGCGCCGACCTGAGCGATCTCGGCGGAGCCGGTCACCGGGCGCGACATGCGCTTGATCTCGGCCACGACCTTCAGCACGGCGGCGTCGATGCCGCGCTTCACGTCCATCGGGTTCATGCCCGCAGCGACGGTCTTCATGCCCTCGACGACGATCGACTGCGCCAGCACCGTCGCGGTGGTGGTGCCGTCACCGGCGGTGTCGTTGGTCTTGGAGGCCACTTCGCGCACCATCTGGGCGCCCATGTTCTCGAACTTGTCGGAAAGCTCGATCTCCTTGGCGACCGACACGCCGTCCTTGGTGATGCGCGGCGCGCCGAAGGACTTGTCGAGGATCACGTTGCGGCCCTTGGGGCCGAGCGTCACCTTCACCGCGTTGGCGAGGGTGTTGACGCCCTTCACCATGCGGTCGCGGGCGTCGGAACTGAACTTGACGTCTTTGGCAGCCATGTTGGTTGCTCCTGAAATTGCGGTGTGTCTGACGGAAAAGCGTGGATCAGGCGGCCTTCTTGGCCGCAGCGCCGCCCTCGACGATGCCGAGGATGTCGCTTTCCTTCATGATCAGCAGGTCTTCGCCGTCGATCTTGACCTCGGTGCCCGACCACTTGCCGAACAGGATGCGGTCGCCCGCCTTCACCGCCGGGGCGATCAGCTCGCCGTTGTCCTTGCGCGCGCCCTCGCCCACGGCGATGACCTCGCCCTCCTGGGGCTTTTCCTTGGCGGTGTCGGGGATGATCAGGCCGCCCGCAGTCTTTTCCTCGCCTTCGATGCGGCGAACCAGAACGCGGTCGTGCAGTGGCTTGAAGTTCATGGAAGTCGCTCCCTAATGCCGTAGCGCCTTGAGTGTCGGCGGCTGGTGGTGGTTGTTAGCACTCGCCGCCGGTGAGTGCTAACAGGCACGGTGGAGATAGGGCGACTCGGGGTTCGGCGTCAAGCCCCCGCAGCGCGGGCGACGCAATCTCCGCGCGAAACGCCTGCGCGCTCAGGCGGCCATCGCCAGCGCCAGCGAGATCGACGCGCCCAGCGTCAGCGGCCAGCGCAGCGCGGGCCACCATGCGGGCGCGCCGCCGTCGCGGGTCAGCCGCAGATCGGCGGCGAAGAGCGCCAGCAGCCCCAGCGCCAGCATCCCCAGATCGACCGGCGCAGGCGCCATCAGCGCGCCCCACGCCCACAGCGACGGCGCCACCGACAGCGCGAGCGGGCGCAACGCAGGCCCCTCGCCCATGCCCGCCGCCGCCAGCCCCCAGCGGCAGCCGCCCATGAACGACAGGATCACCGCGCCATAGAACGCCAGCGCCCCGCGCGCTGCGGCGCCCCACGGCGCCGGCGCCAGCAGCGCCAGCGCGGCGAGCGAGACGAACGGGATCAGGCCGGAGAGGCCCAGAAAGCGGGCGGCGGAAGGGACGGCGCGCATCATCGGACGGGTCTCCACTGGCGGGGCGCGGCTTGCGGCATACATCTAGCCCATGAGCATGACCCAGCCCAGCGCCGCGAACGGCGCGACAAAACCCGCCTGCGCGGCCCCCGATCCGGCTTGCGCGACCGAAGTGTTCTACGACGGAGCCTGCCCCTTGTGCCGCGCCGAGATCGCGCTCTACCGCCGCGCGCCCGGCGGCGAGCGGATCGACTGGCGCGACGCCTCGGCGGGCTGCGCGCCGCCGGAGATCGGGCGCGACGCCGCGCTAAGGCGGTTTCACGCGCGCCGCGCCGACGGGCGTCTGGTGTCGGGTTTTCGCGCCTTTCTTGCGGTCTGGCGCGTCAACCCGCGTCTGGCGTGGCTGGCGCGCGCGCTCGACCGCGCGCCGTTCGTGTGGATCGGCGAGGCGGGCTATCGCGGCTTTCTGCTGGTGCGCCCCTTGTGGCGGCGGGCGCCCGCGCGTTGACGCCCCGCGCGCGAGCGCCTATCGCGGGCGCGACCAGAGCCGGAGCCGCCATGACCGCCTTGCAGACGACCCCGATCATCGACCGCCTGGCCGACATCGCCGCAGGTTATGACGCGCTCTATTGCGATCTGTGGGGCTGTCTGCACGACGGAATCGCCGCCTATCCCGAGGCGATAGCGGCGCTGCGGGCGTTCCGCGCCCGGGGCGGCGCCGTGATCCTGATGACCAACGCCCCGCGCGCGGGCGCGCAGGTGGCGCGCCACCTCGCCGCCATGGGCGCGCCGGAGGATTGCCGGGACGCCATCGTGTCCTCGGGCGACGCCGCGCGCAACGAGGTGCGCGCGGGGCGGTTCGGGCGGCGGGTGGAATATGTCGGCCCGCCGCGCGACCTCGATTTCTTCGACGGACTGGAGGCGGAACTCGTCGGCCCCGACGCGGCGGAAAGCGTGATCTGCGTCGGTCTGGTCGATGACAGCGTCGAGACGCCCGAGACCTACGCCCCCGCGATCCGGGCCTGGCGCGCGCGCGACCTGCCGATGCTGTGCGCCAATCCCGACGTGATCGTGGATCGCGGCCATGAACGGCTGTATTGCGCAGGCGCCATCGCCGAGGCCTATCGCGCGGCGGGCGGCGCCGTCACCTGGTCCGGCAAGCCGCACGCGCCGATCTACCGCCTCGCCGCCGACGTTCTGGAGGGCCTGCGCGGGCCGGGGCCGCACCGTGTGCTGGCGGTCGGCGACGGGATCGCGACCGACGTGGCGGGGGCGGCGGCGCAGGGGATCGACACGCTGTTCGTGACTGGCGGCATCGCCGCCGCCGAGGTCTCCGACGACCCCGAGGCGCCCGACCCCGTCCGGCTGGCGACGTTTCTGGCGGCGCAGGGCGCGGCGCCCACTTACGCCATCGGCCGCCTGCGCTAGAGCGGGCCGCGCCTTACGCCGCTGGCACGCTGAAGCGGAAATCGGCGCCGCCCTCCGCGCCCTCCGCCACCCATATCCGCCCGCCGAGATGATCGAGGATCATCCGGCTGATCGCCAGCCCCAGCCCGGTGCCGGTGGGATTGCCGCCCTCGCTGGCCGCCTGATGGAAACGGTCGAACACCAGCTCGCGCTGGTCGGGGGCCACGCCGGGGCCATTGTCGGCGACGCTCACCTCCCACGCCCCCCGCGCGCCCTGCGCCAGCGTCACCCGCACCAGGCCGTCCGCGTCGGGGATGAACTTGCGCGCGTTCGACACCAGGTTGACCACCACCTGATACAGCCGGTCGCGATCCACCCGCGCCATCGCGGGGCGGTCGGGCAGCGCCACCTCCAGCGCGGCGCCGAGGCCGCCGAACAGGCCGCGCGCGCTGGCGGTGGCGTCGCGCACGATGTCGCGCAGGTCCAGCGTCTCGATGCGCCACTGCATCCGGCCCGACTCGATCTTGGCGATGTCGAGCACCTGATTGATCAGCCGCGTAAGCCGCTCGGTCTCGCGGATCACGATGTCGAGGAACTCCTCGCGCTGGATCACGCTCATCTCCGGCTCGTCGCGCATCAGTTCGGTGAAGGCGCGGATCGAGGTGAGCGGCGTGCGCAGCTCATGGCTGACGGTGGAGAGGAACTCGTCCTTCATCCGGTCCAGCTCGGTCAGGCGGCGGTTGGCGGCGCGCAACTCCGCCGTCGCCGCCTCCAGCGCGCGGCTTTTCGCCTCAAGCTGGCGCGAATACTCCATGACCTGCGTGGTCTCGTCGAGCAGGTTCAACAGCTCCTGTCCGCTCGCCCCCTCGCGCCGCACCGCCGAGGCGATGGCGGCGCGCGCCGAGGCGGCGCCGATCGAGCCCGCGATCAGCCGCTCGGTCATGCGCACGGCGGGCGCGTCGGCGAAGGCGTCGTCGCCGAGCGGGCGGCCGCGCGCGTGGGCGGCGAAGGCGCGCTGCGCAGACGCCGCCCCGACGAACCGTTCCGCCAGCGCCTTCAGCGCGCCATAGCGCGCGGCGCCGCTGAAATAGCCGGTGTCCTGCGCCTCGTCATGGCGCAGCGCCTCGACGAACAGCGTGGCTTGGGTCTTCTCGATCATCGACGGGCGGTCGAACAGCGACACGCCGACGAAAAAGCCGATGTTGGCCAGCCAGCTCCAGATCAGCGAATGGGTGATCGGGTCGGCCAGATCGACGCCGCCCAGCGCATAGGGGTTGAGGATCTCC
>CAZOZE010000287.1:0-5037 GCA_964584215.1 uncultured Rhodobacterales bacterium | reverse complement strand
CGTCTCGCGCCGCGCCGTGCTGGAGGAATCCCGCGCCGAGCAGCGCGCCGAGATCGTCGGCAAGCTGGCCGAGGGCGACATCATCGACGGCGTGGTGAAGAACATCACCGACTACGGCGCCTTCGTCGATCTGGGCGGCGTCGATGGTCTGCTGCACGTCACCGACATGGCGTGGCGCCGCGTCAACCATCCGTCCGAGATCCTCAACATCGGCGAGACGGTCAAGGTGCAGGTGGTCAAGGTCAACAAGGACACCCAGCGCATCTCGCTCGGCATGAAGCAGTTGATGTCCGACCCGTGGGACGGCGTCGCCGCCAAGTATCCCGTGGGCAGCAAGTGGACCGGCCGCGTCACCAACATCACCGACTACGGCGCGTTCGTCGAGCTTGAGGCCGGGGTCGAGGGGCTGGTGCATGTCTCGGAGATGAGCTGGACCAAGAAGAACGTCCACCCCGGCAAGATCGTCTCGACCTCGCAGGAGGTCGAAGTGGTGGTGCTGGACGTGGACAGCCAGAAGCGGCGCGTGTCGCTGGGCCTCAAGCAGTGCCAGCGCAACCCGTGGGAGGTGTTCGCCGAGACCCACCCCAACGGCTCGGAAGTCGAGGGCGAGGTCAAGAACATCACCGAGTTCGGCCTGTTCATCGGGCTGGACAACGACATCGACGGCATGGTGCACCTCAGCGACCTCGACTGGACCCGCTCCGGCGAGGAGGCGATCGCCGACTACAAGAAGGGCGACATGGTCAAGGCGCAGGTGCTCGACGTGGATGTGGAGAAGGAGCGCATCTCGCTGGGCGTCAAGCAGCTTGACGGGTCGGGTTCCGCCTCCGCCGGTCCCGCCCGCGCCGAGGGCGCTGCGGCGCCCGTCGGCGGCCTGCGCAAGAACGCGGTCGTGACCGCCACCGTCACCGCCATCGAGGACGGCGGCGTGGAGGTCGAGGCGGAGGGCATGAAGGGCTTCATTCGCCGCTCCGATCTTGGCCGCGACCGCGCCGACCAGCGCCCCGAGCGCTTCAGCGTCGGCGACAAGCTCGACGCCCGCGTGCTGAACGTGGACAAGGCGGCGCGGCGCGTGTCGCTGTCGGTCAAGGCGCTGCAGATCGCCGAGGAGAAGGAGGCGGTGGCGCAGTTCGGCTCGTCCGACAGCGGCGCGTCGCTGGGCGACATCCTCGGCGCCGCGCTGCGCGAGCGCAAGGGCGAGTGAGCATGGACGCGGGCGAGACCACCGGCGGCGACGCCCGCGACATCATCGAACGGCGGCGCCTGCGCCGCCGTCTCGGCGTCTGGCGCGTCGCGGCGATCCTTGCGGTCGCGGCGGCGGGCGCATGGGCCTGGCGCAGCGCGCCCATGGGCGCGCATGTGGCGCGCTTCGCCGTGAGCGGCATGATCCTCGACGACTTCGACCGCGACGCCACGTTGCGCAGTCTGGCGAAGGATGACGCGGTCAAGGCGGTGATCGTGCGCATCGACAGCCCCGGCGGCACCGTGGCGGGCAGCGAGGCGCTCTATGAGGCGCTGCGCGACGTGGCGAAGGCCAAGCCGCTGGTGGCGGTGCTGGGCGAGGCGGCGGCCTCGGGCGGCTATATCGCCGCGCTGGCCGCCGACCGGATCGTGGCGCGCGGCGCCACGCTGACCGGCTCGATCGGCGTGATCGCCGAATATCCCAACGCCGAGAAGCTGCTGGACACGATTGGCGTCGCCTTCAGCCGGGTCGCGAGTTCGGAGCTGAAGGCCGAGCCGTCGCCGCTCCGCGCGCCCAACGCGCAGGCGCTGGCGGTCCAGGCGGCGCTGGTCGACGACGCCTATCAGTGGTTTGTCGGCGTCGTGGCCGAGCGGCGCGGCCTGTCGGACGCGCGCGCGCGCGAACTGGGCGACGGGCGGGTGTATTCCGGGCGGCAGGCGCAGGCGGCGGGCCTGCTCGACGACATCGGCGGCGAGGAGGCGGCGCGCGACTGGCTCGCCAAGGCGCGCGGCGTGGCGCGCGATCTGCCGGTGCGCGACGCCGAGGTGGAGCGCCCCGGCGACGGGCTGTTCGACCTGAGCGGCGGCGCCCGCGCGCTGGGCCTTATCGACGCGTGGGCCAACCGGCCGCACCTGATGGCGATCCTGCGCTAACATGCGGCGTTGACGGCGGAAAATCGCCGTGAGAGTGTGCGTCGCAAAGTTTGGGCGCGGCGACGCATCGGGCAGGAGAGGGCCGCAATGATCAAATCCGAGCTGATCCAGCGCATCGCCGACGAGAATCCGCACCTGTTCCAGCGCGATGTCGAGCGTATCGTCTCGACCATCTTCGCCGAGATCACCGGCGCGCTGGCGCGCGGCGACAGGGTGGAGCTGCGCGGCTTCGGCGCGTTTTCGGTGAAGGAGCGCGACGCCCGCATGGGCCGCAACCCGCGCACCGGCGCAGCGGTGGCGGTGCCGGAAAAGCGGGTGCCGTTCTTCAAGACCGGCAAGGATTTGCGCGAGCGGCTGAATGGCGGCGCCGATCCGGGCGACGACGACTGATCCTATCGGGGAGGATATCACATGCGCCTTCTGACCTATCTTGTCCTCGGCCTCGCCGCGCTCGTCGTGATCGCGTGGTCGGTGGCCAATCGCGGCGCGGTGACGGTTGCGGCGGCCCCCGACCTGACCGCTTACGGCCTGCCTGCGACGCCGAGCTATGAGGTGCCGCTGTTCGCGCTGGCGCTGGGCTTCGGCGCGCTCGGCTTCATTCTCGGCGCTGCGCGCGAATACCTGCGCGAGGGCCGGGTGCGCCGCCGCGCCTCCGACGCCCGGCGCGAGGCCGACAAGCTGCAGCGCGAGGTCGCGACGCTGAAGCGTCGCCAGAATCTCGACGAGGACGACGAGATCATCGCGCTGACGGCGCGCTGAGGCCGCCGCTTGGCCGTGCGCGTCAAGATTTGCGGCGTGCGCGACCCCGAGACGCTGGAGGCGGCTGCGCGCTGCGGCGCGGCTTATGTCGGGTTCGTGTTCTTCCCGAAATCGCCGCGTCACCTGACATGGGACGCGGCGGCGGCGCTGGCGGCGTCGGCGCCTGCGGGGCTGTGCAAGGTGGCGCTGACGGTCGATCCCGACGACGCGACGCTCGACCGGCTCGCCGCGCTGCCGCTAGACATGATCCAGCTTCACGGCGCCGAGACGCCCGCCCGCGTGGCCGCAGTGCGCGCGCGGCTGGGGCTGCCGGTGATGAAGGCGGTCGGCGTGGCGACGGCGGCGGACCTTGCGCGCCTCGACCTGCATGAGACGGCGGCGGACCTGATCCTGTGCGACGCCAAGCCGCCCGCCGACGGCCCGCTGCCCGGCGGAACCGGCGTCGCGTTCGACTGGCGGCTGATCGCCGGGCGGCGCTGGCGCAGGCCGTGGATGCTGGCGGGGGGGCTGACGCCGGAAAACGTGGCCGAGGCGGTGCGGCTGACCGGCGCGCAGGCGGTGGACGTCTCCTCCGGCGTGGAAAGCGCGCCGGGGGTGAAGGACGGAGACAGAATCGCGGCGTTCATCGCGGCGGCGCAGCGGGGAGAGGCGGATGTCCGGCATCGACAGGGCGCTTGAAGACGGCGTGCGCGCGGGGATGACGCCCGGCGTGGTCGGCATGGTGGCGGGGCGCGACGGGGTGCGTTACGCGGGCGCCTTCGGCCAGCGCGGCGTTGACGATCCCGCGCCGATGACCGTGGACACGGTGTTCCGGCTGTTCTCGATGAGCAAGGCGATCGGCTCGCTGGCGGCGCTGAAGCTGGTGGAGGCCGGATCGCTCGATCTGGACGCGCCCGTGGGCGACATCCTGCCCGAGTTCGACGCGCTGCAGGTGCTCGACGGCTTCGACGGCGACACGCTGCGCCTGCGCGCGCCCGCGTCGCGCGCCACGGTGCGACAGCTTGCGACTCACACCTCCGGCGCGGTCTATGAGTTCTGGAACGCTGACATCGCGCGGTATCTGAAGGTGACCGGGCGCCCCTCGGTGCTGGCCGGGACGAAGGCGGCGCTGCACGGCTATCCGCTGGCGTTCGACCCCGGCGCGCGCTGGGATTACGGGATCGGCATCGACTGGCTGGGGCAGGTGGTGGAGGCGGTCAGCGGCCAGCGCATCGACGCCTTCTGCGCCGAGCAGATCTTCGCGCCGCTGGGGATGACCGACACCGCCTTCGAGTGCGAAGGTCCGATGCGCGCGCGGCTGGCCGGCGCGCAGGCGACGACGCCCGAGGGCTGGAAGGCGATCCCGCTAGCCCCGCCGCCAAATCCGGAGGTCTATGGCATGGGCCACTGCCTCTACGGGACCGCGCCCGACTATATCCGCTTTCTGCGCATGATCCTGAACGGCGGGACGCTCGACGGCGCACAGGTGCTGCGGCCCGAGACGCTGCGGCTGATGACCGAAAACCAGATCGGCGCGCTCGACGTGACGCCGATGCGCACCGTCATGCCGCCGATCAGCGCCGATGTGGACCTGTTCCCCGGCGTGACCATGAAGCACAGCGTCGGCTTCGTGCTGAACACGGACGACATTCCGGGCAAGCGCCGCGCGGGGTCGATGGGCTGGGCGGGGGTGCTCAACACGCATTTCTGGGTCGATCCCGCCAGCGACGTGGCGGCGGTCCTGATGATGCAGCACCTGCCGTTCGTGGAGCCGGGCGCGCTGCGCCTCTACGACGCTTTCGAGCGGGCGGCCTACGCCGCGTGAGCGTCGCCCTTTCATTGAACGCGGCGCTCGCATAGAAACGCGGCGTGAACCTGCAAGGACGCCGCGCCCATGCCCGCCGAGATGCTCAACTCCTACCGCACCGGCCCCGACGAGAAGGGCCGCTTCGGCCTGTTCGGCGGCCGCTTCGTCGCCGAGACGCTGATGCCGCTGATCCTGTCGCTGGAGGCGGAATACGAGCGCGCCAAGACCGACCCGGCGTTCTGGGCGCAGATGGACGATCTGTGGAAGCACTATGTCGGCCGCCCCAGCCCGCTGTATTTCGCCGAGCGGCTGACCGAGCATTGCGGCGGCGCCAAGATCTACATGAAGCGCGACGAGCTCAACCACACCGGCGCGCA
>CAZOZE010000286.1:0-4139 GCA_964584215.1 uncultured Rhodobacterales bacterium | reverse complement strand
CGCCGCGCTGTCCAGGGCGTTCCATGGCCGCGCGGCGCGCAAGCTCTACTGGGCGGCGGTCGCCGGGCGCCCCTCGCCGCCGCGCGGCACGATCCATTACGGGCTGGTCAAGGCGCCGGGGCCGCGCGGCGAGAAGATGCTCTGCATCCCCCCCGACGCCGTGGCCGCGACCGAGGGCGCCAAACGCGCGACCAGCGACTACGCGGTGATCGAGAGCGCCGCCAGCCGCTGCGCCTGGGTCGCCTTGCGCCCGATCACCGGGCGCACCCACCAGTTGCGCGCGCATATGGCGGAAATCGGCCATCCGGTGATCGGCGACGGCAAATACGGCACCAACCGCCAGACCAACGAGGGCGACGGCTGGGGCGCGCAGCTGGGCGGCGGGATCAGCCGCAAGCTGCACCTGCACGCGCGCCGCCTGACCATCCCCCACCCCACCGAGGACCGTTTGCTGACCCTGACCGCGCCGCTGCCCGAACACATGGCGCGCACCTGGGCGACCTTCGGCTGGCGCGAGGCCGACGCCCCCGACGACCCGTGGGCCGACTGAGCGATGACCGCCCCGGTCCTGTCCGAGCAGATCGACGCGCGCGGCGTCGCGACCCTGACGCTGAACCGCCCGCAAAAGCGCAACGCGCTCGACGCCGCGCTGATCGCGGCGCTCGACGCGGCGGCGGCGCGGCTAGGCGCTGACCCCGCCGTGCGCGTTGTGGTGCTGACCGGCGCGGGCGACAGCTTTTGCGCGGGCGGCGATCTGGACTGGATGCGCGCGCAGTTCGACGCGGGCCGGGCCGACCGGATCGCCGAGGCGCTGAAGCTTGCGCACATGCTGCGCGCGCTCAACACCCTGCCCAAGCCGCTGATCGGACGGGTGCAGGGGCAGGCCTATGGCGGCGGCGTCGGGCTGATGGCGGTGTGCGACGTCGCGGTGACGGTGACGGGGGCGCAGTTCGGGCTGACCGAGACGCGGCTGGGGCTGATCCCCGCCACCATCGGGCCTTATGTGCTGGCGCGCATCGGCGAGGGCGCGGCGCGGCGCGTGATGCTGTCGGGACGCCGCTTCGACGCGGCGGAGGCTCAGGCGCTCGGCCTCGCCGCGCGCGCGGTCGCCCCCGATGCGCTCGATGCGGCGATCGAAGCCGAGGTCGCCCCCTGCCTCGGCGCAGCGCCCGGCGCCGCCGCGCGGGCGAAGCGGCTGGCGCGCGCGCTCGGGCCGGTGATCGACGACGCCGCCATCACCGCGACCGCGCAGGCGCTGGCCGACGCCTGGGAAGACCCCGAGGCGCGCGAGGGGGTGGGCGCATTCTTCGACAGGCGCAAGCCGTGGTGGGCGGCGCGGTAGGGCGGCTTCCCGCCAGGCGTGATCGGGTGCGCGCCACGCGCCGCCCCGGCCTGGACAGGGTTGCGCGAGGGCGGCCCCGTCTAGGGCCGACCGGCGCGCCGACGCCTCAGCGCTTGTCGAACCGCACCTTCACATAGGCCCCCGGCGCGTCCTCGATCACGCCCAGCCTGGCCCCCGGTTCGCGCGCCGCCACCTGCGCGCCGCCGCGCGCAGCCAGCCAGGCGTTCCAGTGCGGCCACCACGAGCCGGGCGTCTCATCGGCGCCCTTGATCCAGTCCCCCAGCGCCGCGCCGTGCAGGCCCTTGCGCGTCCAGAACTGATACTTGCCGCCCGCCGGCGGGTTGATCACGCCCGCGATATGCCCCGATCCCGCCAGAATGAAGGTGCTGTCCTTCGATTCCAGCATCGCCGCGCCGCGATACACCGACTGCGGCGGCGCGATATGGTCCTCCTTGGTGGCGACATGATAAGCGGGCAGCGCGATCTTGCCGAGGTCGAGCGTCTCGCCGCCGAGCGTCATCTCGCCCCGCGCCAGCCGGTTGGCGTTGTAGAAATTGTCGAGATAGAAATGATGCACCCGCGCGGGCATGCAGGTGCTGTCGGCGTTCCAGTAGAGCAGGTCGAACGGAAACGGATCCTTGCCCAGCATGTAGTTCTGGATCACGAATCCCCAGATCAGGTCGGAGGCGCGCAGGCTGTTGAACGCGCTGGCCATGCTCTCGGCGGGGAGAAAGCCGTCCTCCATCTTCTCGTGCAGCGCCTTCAGCGTCTGTTCATCGACATAGACCTGCAATTCGCCGGCGTCGGTGAAATCGAGCTGGGTGGTGAAGAAGGTGGCGCTGGCGGCGCGCGCATCCTTTTTCGCCGCCATGGTGGCGAGCGTCGTGCCCAGCATCGTGCCGCCGATGCAATAGCCGACCATGTGCGCCTTCTTTTCACCGGTCTCCTCAAGCACCTTTTCAAGGGCGGTCAGCACACCCTTGGTCATGTAGCTTTCCCACGTCTCCTCGCGCTGGCGCTGGTCGGGGTTGACCCACGAGACGACGAACACCGTCCAGCCTTGCGCCACCAGCCAGCGCACCATCGACTTTTTCTCGTTGAGATCGAGAATATAGAACTTGTTGATCCAGGGCGGGACGAACAGCAGCGGCGTGGCGTGGACCGTCTCGGTGGTCGGCGCATACTGGATCAGCTGGAAAATCTCGTTCTGGAAAATCACCTTGCCCGGCGTGCTGGCCATGTCGCGGCCGACTTCGAACGCCTCCAGGTCGGTCTGGCGGATCAGCAGGTCGCCCTTGCCGCGCTCAAGATCCTTGAGCATGTTCTCAAGGCCGCGCGCGAGGTTTTCGCCCTTCTGCACGAAGGTGGCGCGCAGCACCTCGGGGTTGATCGCGGCGAAGTTGGCGGGCGACATCGCCTCGATGAAGTTGCGGGTGAGAAACTCGATCTTCTTGCGGTCGCGCGGGTCCATGTCGTCGGCTTCGTGCACCGCGTCCATGATCCATTTCGAGGTGAGCAGGTAGGACTGCTTCACATAGTCGAACACCGCGTTCTGCGACCAGTCCTCGCCCTTGAACCGCTTGTCGCCCGGCGCGGGCTCGACCATCGGCTCCTCCTGCATCCCCCACAGCTTGAGGGTGGAGCGCCGCCAAAGCTCGGCCTGTTGCAGCCACAGCCGCAGCATGGCGTCGCCCAGCTCCTGCGGGTTGGACATCAGCTTTTTCGCCAGTTCCGCGAAGGCGGGCGCGGCGTGCAGCGGGTCGGCGTCAACCGCCTTGGGATCGGCGGCGTTCGCCTCGAGAAATTTCGCCCAGACCACGCTCGCGCGCTCCGCCACCACGGCGAGGTTCGAGGCGAAATCGGCGCCGTCGCGCGCCAGCGTCGCCAGCTCCTCCGGCTCGGCGAACGGCTTCACCTGCGGCAGTTCGATGGTGCGGCCCTGAGACATCGCGGCTTTCTCCCCGATTGCGGTTCTGGATGGCGCGTCGTCGCGCAGCCCGCTACAACGCCACTATGCCAGCGCAACGCCGCCCTGTTCAAACCCTCATCGCGTTCGCCGCCCTGCTGACGGGCTGCGGGCAGGGCGACATCTTCGCGCGCCTGCCCGACACCGCATCGGCGGAGGTCGCGAATGCCCCCTACCCCACGCTGCTGAGCGCCGTTCAGCACCCCGCGCTGCGACAACCTGCGCCCGATCCGGCGACGGGCGCGGCGGTGGTCGCGGCGATGCAGGTGGAGGCCGCGCTGCTGGCCGCCGAATCGGCGCGGGTCTCGCCGCCGGTGATCGACGCGGCGCCGCTGCGCGCCGAGGCAGCCGCTGCGCGCGCCGGTCGCTGACGGAGGAGAGCGGCCGCGCTTGGCGCGCGGGCGCGCGGCCTCTATAACGCGCGCAGCGTTTCGGCGGCCGGCGGGTCGCGGCGCAGCCGGGGAGCGTGAATGGCCGAAGAGTTCTACCGCATCAAGCGCCTGCCGCCCTATGTGTTCGCCGAGGTCAACCGGCTGAAGGCGCAGGAGCGCGCGCGCGGCGCCGACATCATCGACTTCGGCATGGGCAACCCCGACATGGACACGCCCAGCCATATCGTCGAGAAACTGGTCGAGACGGTGCGCAAGCCGCGCACCCACCGCTATTCGGCGTCAAAGGGCATTCCCGGCCTGCGGCGCGCGCAGGCGGGATACTACGCCCGCCGCTTCGGCGTGACGCTCGACCCCGAGACCGAGGTGATCGCGACGCTGGGCAGCAAGGAGGGGCTGGCCAACCTCGCCATGGCGATCACCGGCCCCGGCGACGTGATCC
>CAZOZE010000285.1:0-3715 GCA_964584215.1 uncultured Rhodobacterales bacterium | reverse complement strand
CGCGTGGCGGGTGGCGAGCGGGAAATAGCCGCCGAACACCGCGATATCGACCGGCGCCGCCATGCTGTCGTCGTCGGAATGCACCGCGTCGATGGTGCCGCGCTGCATGGCGCGGAACAGCTCGCCGGTCGGCACCAGCTGATCGGCGTAGTAGAGCTCGATCTCCATCTCGCCGTTGGCGGCGGCGTTGAAGGCGTCAACGAACGGCTTGGTGACGAACTGGCCCAGCGTCGAGCCCGCATACGTCTGCATCCGCCACTTGATCGGCGCCTGCGCCAGCACGGCGGGCGCGGCGAGCGTGGAGGCGGCGGCGCCGACGCCGGCCGCCTTGAGAAAATTGCGTCTGGAAGTCATCGTGCTTCTCCTTGCTGAAAGCCCATGCCCTAGATGGCCGGGCGTTATCGTCTGCGCGGGGGTCGTCACTTGCCGTACACGTGGGCGGGCAGCCAGAGCGCGATCTGCGGGAACACCATCACCAGCCCCAGCGCCAGCAGCATCACGCCGACGAAGGGGATGATCGACACATAGATGTCGCGCAGGCTCACCTCCGGCGGCGCCATCGCCCGCATCAGGAACAGGTTATAGCCGAACGGCGGGGTCATGTAGGCGATCTGCGAGGTGATGGTGTAGAGGATGCCGTACCAGATCAGATCGAACCCCAGCATCCCCACCAGCGGCACATAGAGCGGCGCCACGATCACCAGCATCGCGGTGTCGTCAAGGAACGTGCCCATCAGCAGAAACGACAGCTGCATCAGGATCAGGATCTCCCACGGCCCCAGCCCCAGCTTGCCGACGAAGAACCCCTCGATGGCGCGCACCGCGCCCAGGCCGTCGAACACTGCGCCGAAACACAGCGCGGCGAGGATGATCCACATGAACATGCAGCTGATCGCCAGCGTCTGGCGCAGCGTGTCCTCCAGCACCTGCGCGGTCAGCCGCCGCTTGAACAGCGCCGCCAGCGTCGCCGCCAGCGCGCCCACCGCGCTGCTCTCCACCAGCGAGGTCACGCCCATCAGGAACAGGCCGGTCATCGAGAAGAAGATCAGCAGCGGCACGACGCCCGCACGCAGCAGCCGCAGCTTCTCGCGCATCGGCAGGGCGGCGTCCTCGTCGGACAGGATCGGCGCCAGCGCGGGTTGCAGGCGGCAGCGCACGACGACGTAGAGCACGAACAGCGCCGCCATCATCAGCCCCGGAAACACCCCCGCCAGCCATAACTGGCCCACCGGCTGGCGCGCGATCATGCCATAGAGCACCAGCACCACGCTGGGCGGCACCAGAATCCCCAGCGAACTGCCCGCCTGGATCACACCGGTCACCATGATCTTGTCGTAGCCGCGGCGCAAAAGCTCCGGCAGCGCGATCGAGGCGCCGATCGCCATGCCCGCCACGCTGAGCCCGTTCATCGCCGAGATCACCACCATCAGCCCGATGGTGCCCACCGCCAGCCCGCCGCGCAGGCCCCCCGACCAGACGTGAAACATCCGGTAGAGGTCGTCGGCGATGCCGCTTTCGGACAGCATGTAGCCCATGTAGATGAACAGCGGCAGCGTCAGCAGCGGATACCATTTCATCAGCTTCATCGCCGAGGCGAACGCCAGCTCCACCCCGCCGTCGCCCCACAAGCTGAGCGCCGCGATCACCGCCACCGCGCCGATGGCGCCGAACACGCGCTGGCCGGTCATCAGCATCAGCATCATCGACGCAAACATCAGCAGCGCGATCAGCTCATAGCTCATGCCAGCTCCTCGCCGCGCAGGCGCGCGATGTCGCGGAAGAATTCGGCGACGGCCTGCAACAGCATCATGAAGATGCCGAAGGTGGCGATCACCTTGATCGGCGCCATGTAGGGCCGCCACGCCGAGAAGCTGCGCTCGCCATACTCCAGCGCATAGACGCTGCTGGAGACGCCGCCATACAGCAGCACGCCGAGGTAGAAGATCAGCAGCAGCACCGTGAAGGCGTCGAACCACGCCTTGCGCAGATCGCTCCAGCCGCCATAGAGCAGGTCCATCCGCACATGGCCGCCAAGCTGCATCGAATAGCCGCCGCCTAGCAGGTAATAGGCGACCATGGTGAACTGCGCCATCTCCAGCGTCCACAGCGCCGGCAGCGTGAGCTGTTTGCTGACGGCGGAATAGAACAGGATCGCCATCATCACGAACACGAGATACATGGCGGCGCGCCCGATCCAGCGGTTCACCGCATCGACGTAGCGCACATATAGCCGCACCGCCTCCGGCATCAGTTGCGCGCCGTTCGCGTCTGATTGCGCACGTCTCGATCCCCCAGCCCGACGCCGCGACTGTCGGCAGGCGGCGCGATTTCGTCAAGCTTGAAACTGAAGAGATTGTTTCACGCGCGGCCCGCGCTGTCGTATGCTCGTCAAAGAGGCGAAGGCGGGGGCGGTGCGCGCGATGGATGAGCATCAGGCGGAGACGCTGGCGGAGCGGCTGCGCGCCCGTGGCGACGCGCTGACGCAAGCCGAGCGCAGGCTTGCCGACGCCATGCTGCACAATTACCCGGTATCGGGCCTGGGCAGCATCACCGCGCTGGCCGGGGCGGCGGGGGTCTCGACGCCCACGGTCGCACGGCTGGCGCGCAAGCTGGGCTATGGCGGCTATCCGGCGTTACAGGCCGCGCTGCGCGGCGAGCTGGAGGCGGCGCTGGCCGATCCGGTGGCGCGGCGGGAGCGCTGGGCGGCGGCGCCCGAGGGCCACATCCTCAACCGCTTCACCGAAGCCGCCGCCGACAACCTGCGCCAGTCGCTGCGGCGCATCGACCCGGCGGCGTTCGACGCGGTGGCCGCGCTGCTGGCCGATCCGGGGCATGGCGTGCACATCGCGGGCGGACGGATCACCGGCGCGCTGGCGCAGTATCTGTTCACGCACCTGCGGATGATCCGCCCCGGCGTGACGCTGCTCGGCCCCGACGCCGAGACATGGCCGCCGCATCTGCTCGACATGGGCGCGGGCGACGCGCTGGCGCTGTTCGACATCCGCCGCTATGCGCCTGCGGTCGAGCGGCTGGCGGCGATGGCCGCCGCGCGCGGCGTGACGGTGGTTCTGTTCACCGACCCGTGGCGCTCGCCCGCCGCGCGCCACGCGACGCATGTGTTCAGTCTGCGCATCGAGGCGCCGTCGGCCTGGGACAGCGCGGTGGCGCCGCTGTGCCTGCTGGAGAGCCTGATCGCCGCCGCGCAGGCGCTCGACTGGCGCTCGGCGCGGACGCGGATGACCGCGCTGGAGGCGCTGACCGCCGAAGCGCGGCGGCCGTGACAGCCCCCCGCAGCCCCCGCTCGCGGCCCCGGCCCGGCCGCGAGGGCGAAGCCGGCGGCGCATGAACCGCCCGCGCCGCTTCAGTTCACCAGACGCAACTCCTGGATCTGGCCGCCGATGGTCGCGAACACCGTCTTGAGCTGCGCGCCGGTCGGCGCGTGAAAATACTTCTGCCCGACGATGCGCTCCTCGGTCGCCGCGTCGGAGGCGCAGCTGGTGTAGGTGTCGCGGGTGTTCTGGTTCACGCTGCCGCCAAACGTGATGGTGAACACGATGATCCCCGCGTCCTTGATGTTCTGGCACAGCCGCAACATGCTGGGGTCGACTTCGCTCTTGGCGATCATTTCGTTGGGTCGGCCATAGGCGGTCATGTCGGTCTGATAGTGCTGGTTCACGCCGTCGGTCATCATCACGATGATCTTGTTGTGGAACGG
>CAZOZE010000284.1:0-17242 GCA_964584215.1 uncultured Rhodobacterales bacterium | reverse complement strand
GAGCGCGAGCAGACGCTGAACCAGCTTCTGGTCGAGATGGACGGTTTCGAGGCCAACGAGGGCGTGATCCTGATCGCCGCCACCAACCGGCCCGACGTGCTCGACCCCGCCCTGCTGCGCCCCGGCCGTTTCGACCGGCAGGTGACGGTGGCCAACCCCGACGTGGGCGGGCGCGAAAAGATCCTGCACGTCCACGCCCGCAAGGTGCCGCTGGCGCCCAACGTCGATCTGAAGGTGATCGCGCGCGGCACGCCGGGTTTCTCCGGCGCCGATCTGGCCAACCTCGTGAATGAGGCGGCGCTGATGGCGGCGCGGCTGGGCAAGCGCATGGTCACCATGGACGATTTCGAGAAGTCCAAGGACAAGGTGATGATGGGCGCCGAGCGGCGCTCGATGATCATGACCGAGAAGGAAAAGTCGCTGACCGCCTACCACGAGGCCGGCCACGCCATTGTCGGGCTGAACGTGCCTGCGCACGACCCGATCCACAAGGCCACCATCATCCCGCGCGGTCGCGCGCTGGGGCTGGTTCTCAGCCTGCCGGAGCGTGACCACCTCAGCCAGACGCGCCAGATGCTCACCTCCAAGATCGCCATGGCGATGGGCGGGCGCGTGGCGGAGGAGCTGGTGTTCGGCGAGGAGCAGGTCACCAACGGCGCGGCGTCGGACATCCAGCAGGTCACCCGCATCGCCCGCGCCATGGTGACGCAGTTCGGCATGTCGGACAAACTCGGCGCCATCGACTACGCCAACGAGCGCGAGAGCTTTCTGGGCGTGCAGCAGGGCGGCTCCAGCGTCGCGCCCGAAACCCAGCAACTTATCGACGCCGAAGTGCGCCGCCTGATCGACGATGGCTACCTCACCGCCAAGCGCATCCTGTCAGAGAAGCGCGACGATCTGGAGCGGCTGGCGCGCGGCCTGCTGGAATACGAGACGCTGACCGGCAAGGAGATCGGCCAGGTGATCGCGGGTGAGCCGCTCGACCGCTCCGACGACGCGGGCGGCGCTCCGCCGCCGAGCGAAGGCAAGAGCCGCCTCGCCGCCGTGCCCAAGGTCTCAAGGCCGCGCGGCGGCGAGGACGGCGGACTGGCGCCGCAGCCGCACTGATCGTAAGCGCGACGGAGCAAGAAAAAACCGCGTCCCGTGCCGGGGCGCGGCTTTTTTTAACCGGCAGGCTCAGCGCCGCTGTTTCAGGAGTTCTTGACCAGCCGCAGGTGGCCGCGCACGCCGCGCGCCGACGGCGCGGCGGGGCCGGGCAGGTCGGCGTCGGGCAGATCGGCGTCGGGCGCCATTTGCGGCGTCGGCGACTCGCCGAAGCCGGGATCGGACGGCCGATCTGTCAGCGTCACCGGCCCCTCGCCCGCGTCGATCGGGCAGACGTGGATCTCGTCGGCGTCCAGCAGGAACGGCGCGGCGACAGAACCATGCGAATCGAGCATCCAGACCCCTGCGAGCACGCGGTCGATCCGCCCGAAATCGCTGCGCATCGGCAGCAGCACCATCTCGAAAGCCTGCGACCGCCCGTCCAGCGCCCGGGCCCGCCCGCGCACGACGCCGACCGAAGGATCGGCGACCACGCGGTTGAGCGCCGCCTGCATGTGGTTGCGCGCCGGACCCTCGACCATCGCCAGCACGCTCATGCCGCGCAGCTCCATGCCGAACCAGCGATTGAGTCGGTCTCCGGCGATGCGCACCCGGAAATTGGACGGGCCGACATGCTCGAAGATCGCCAGAAAGGGCGCCTTGGCGCCGATCCGCTCGGCGTCGAGCTCGGCGCGGAACGGCGCCGGGCGCGGCCCGCGCAGGACCGACCACATCTCGTGCAGTGAGGCCGCGTCAGGATGTTTCAGCGCCGCCGTCCCATTTTCGGACATATGTCCCACCATGATCCGTCTTTCATCCGCGTTTGACACAACCCACATCTGACCAGCACCCTGTTTAATTAAAGTCTCGCCAATTTCCGGCTATCGCCGGGGCGACGCAGACAATTTGCAGCAAAATTCATGCCAATCCATAAAATACGCGCCGTTTACCAACGCCACGATATTACGCACAATTGCGGCGAAAAGCGAGCGCGGCGGCGGGCCGCCCTCCCGCCGCGCGACGCGGGGCTTGCGCTCGCGCCGGGGATCGCGCAGGTGCAACGGCGACACGCCGTCAATGCGGAAGCAACCGTCGCGATGAATGCCCCGACCTCCATCCCCCGGCGCGGCCTGCTGTTCGTGCTGTCGTCGCCCTCCGGCGCCGGCAAGACCACGCTGGCGCGCCGCCTGCTGGCCGCCGGGCTGGGCCTGCGGCTTTCGGTCTCGGCCACCACCCGGCCGATGCGCGCGAACGAGACCGAGGGCGTGGATTATCGCTTCGTCAGCGCCGAGGGTTTTTCGCGCATGGTCGAGGACCATGAGCTGCTGGAGCACGCCGACGTGTTCGGGGCCCGCTACGGCACGCCGCGCGCGCCGGTGGAGCGCTGGCTGGAGCAGGGTCTGGACGTGCTGTTCGACGTTGACTGGCAGGGCGCGCGCCAGTTGCGCGAAAGCCCGCTGGGCGGCGACGTGGCCAGCGTGTTCATCCTGCCGCCCAGCCTGACCGAACTCGACCGCCGCCTGCGCGCCCGCGCTCAGGACGCGCCGGAGACTGTGGCGCGGCGCATGGCCAAGGCCCGCGACGAAATCAGTCATTGCCCCGAATACGATTATGTCGTGGTCAACGCCGACCTCGACGCCAGCGAGACGGCCCTGCGCGCGATCCTCACCGCCGAGCGCAGCCGCCGCGCGCGTCTGTCGGGGCTGAGCGGTTTTCTGGCGGCGCTTGAATGAAAGGCTGAGCGATGCGGACCTTCACCCTTGACGGCGCGACCCCCGCCCTGCCCGGCGACGGCGACGTGTTCATCGCGCCCGGCGCCATGGTGATCGGGCGGGTGACGCTGGGCGCGGGCGCCAGCGTCTGGTTCAACGCGGTGCTGCGCGGCGACGGTGAGGCGATCACGGTGGGCGACGGCTCGAACATCCAGGACGGCGCGATCCTGCACACCGATCCCGGTCATCCCTGCACGGTCGGCGCCGACGTGACCGTGGGCCACCGCGCCATTCTGCACGGCTGCACGGTCGGCGACGGCGCGCTGATCGGCATGGGCGCCGTGGTGCTGAACGGCGCGGTGATCGGGCGCAACTGCCTGGTCGGCGCCAACGCGCTGGTGACCGAGGGCAAGCACATCCCCGACGGCTCGCTGGTGATCGGCCAGCCGGGCAAGGTCGCCCGCGCGCTGAGCGCGGAGGAGATCGCCGGGCTGGCGCATTCGGCGGAGAACTATCGCGCCAACGCGCGCCGGTTCCGCGCAGGGCTGGGGGCGCAGGGCTGAGGGCGCAGGGCGGTGGCGCCGAAAACTGACGGCGACGGGGCGAAGCCGCTTCAACCGCCGCCGCCCCGGCCCTGAGCCAGAACCGCCCGATCGTCTTGGCGAAACCGGTCAGAGCCGCAGCGCGCAGGCCGCGCGCCGCGCAAGGCTGATCTCATCGGCCCGGGCGATGCTTTATCCCGCCCGGGCCTCGATCATCACCCGCTCGTCGCTCTGGCTGACGGAGACGCGCAGCCCCATCCTGGGCGCCAGCCGGGCGATCAGCGCAAGATGCGCGTCGCGCGGCGCCTCGGGCAAGCGCATGTCGGCGCCGGTGAGCAGCGCGCGCGCCTCGGCCGACAGGCCCGCCCGCCGCCCGGTCGCGATCACGGAGAGATCGACCGGCGCGGCGGATGGCGCGCCGACCGTCATGGCGCCGCCGATCGGCGCCGCCGTCGCGGCGGCCAGCAACATCAGCAGCAACAGCTTCGCCGTCGGCCGCGGCAGCGGGTCGCCATGCGGCGGCCATGTCAGCGTGTGACGGCTGGCGGCGAAATAGCCCGCAGCGACGACGCCCAGCTCCTGCGTCGAGACCTGCGCCCCCGGCGCGCCGACCGCGCCGAACGCGATGCGATAGAACGCCAGCGCCGCCGCCGCCGCGCGGGCGCTGTCGCCCAGCAGGGCGCGCACCTCCGGGTCGGCGCCGCCTTGAGGGTCGAGCAGCTCAAGCCCGTTGCCGACCGCGCCGACCGGGCTTATCAGGTCGTGGCACAGGCGCGAACACAGCAGCGCGCCGAGATCGAGGTCGTCATTCATGGCAGACTCCGCGCCAATTGCAGGTCGGAACCGGTGAACCCGGCGCTGGAAGTCGGGGCGCTGGTGCGCAACCCTGCGGCGCCCGACTGGGGGCGCGGCCAGATCCAGTCGATCATCGGCGCCCGCGTCACGGTGAATTTCGAGAACGCGGGTAAACTGGTCATCGACGCCGACACCATAACGCTGACGCTGATCGCGCCCGACTGGCTGTGATCGTGCGGTGAGATCGTCCGCGATTCAACCCTGAGGCGAGTTTTGTCCGCGTTTTTGCGATAAGCCCTCACCTGTTGCGCCCGACACCCGGCTTGCCTAAGACAACGTTCTTCCGGCGTGATCGCGCGGAGCAGCGACAGGAGCGCGGATTGCGGATCGAGGCGGGCCGCTTCACGGTCAGACTGGCGGACAGCGAGCAGGACGTCGCGGCGGCGCAGCGGCTGCGCTACAAGGTTTTCGTCGAGGAGATGGGCGCCACCGCGACCGACGCGGAGCGCGCGGCGCGTCGCGAAAGCGACGCTTTCGACCCGTATTTCGACCATATGCTGCTGATCGACAAGGAGGCGGCTTCGGCCGATCCGCTCGACCGCGTGGTGGGGGTGTATCGCCTGATGACCGGGGGCATGGCGCGGCGCGGCATCGGTTTCTACGGCGCCAGCGAATACGACCTCACGAAACTGGTGAACTATCCGCGCGAAACCATGGAGCTCGGACGCTCCTGCGTCGGCGCCGAACATCGCGGCGGCGCGGGGATGCACCTGCTGTGGACCGGTCTGGGCGAATATGTCGCGCAGAAGAACGTCGAGATCATGTTCGGCGTGGCGAGCTTTCACGGCGACGATCCCGAACCGCTGGCGGCGTCGCTGTCATGGCTGCACCACAACCATCTTGCGCCCGAGGATCTGCGGGTGCGCGCGCAGCCTGAGCATTTTACCCCGATGAACATCCTGCCGCCCGAACAGGTGTCGCGGGTGGAGGCGATGCGCCAGATACCGGCGCTGATCAAGGCCTATCTGCGGCTGGGCGGCTTCGTCGGCGAAGGCGCCTTCGTCGATCACGCCTTCAACACGGTCGATGTCTGCCTGCTGATGGACACGGCGCGGATGGTGGACCGCTATCGCGCGTTCTATTCCCGCGCCCGTCGCGGCGCGACCGAGCGGATACTGGGCTGATCCGCCGATGATGACGTGGAACGGCGCGGTCGCCCCGGCGCTGCCGCCGCTGACGGCGCTTCAGCGCCTGCGCGGCGCGCTGCGGCTGACGGCGCTCGTGGCGCTGACCGTCCCTGTGCTGACGCTGTTTCTGCTCGGGCGCTTTTTGCAGCGGCGGGTGATGCGGGGCGTGAAGTTCCATTTTCTCGTGGCGCGACTCTGGGCGCGGGCGATGCTGCTGCTGATCGGGGTGCGGCGCGAGGTTATCGGCGCGCCGATGGCGGCGGCGGGCGTCTGGGTCAGCAACCACGCTTCCTGGGCCGACATTCTGGCGCTGCGCTCGGCGCGGCTGGTCAACTTCGTCTCCAAGGCGGAGGTGCGTCACTGGCC
Organism: uncultured Rhodobacterales bacterium; assembly: GCA_964584215.1. Lineage (GTDB taxonomy): Bacteria > Pseudomonadota > Alphaproteobacteria > Rhodobacterales > Rhodobacteraceae > Rubrimonas. The sequence goes on along the minus strand of CAZOZE010000284.1, from coordinate 11,557 downwards.
GGGCGTCGGCCTGATGGCGCGCGCCGCCGACACGGTTTTCATCGAGCGTCGCCGCAGTCAGGCGCAGGCGCAGCGCAACGAGTTGGCCGAACGCATCCGCGCGGGGCAACTGCTGTGCATCTTCCCCGAGGGCACGTCGTCGGACGGCCGCCGCGTGCTGCCGTTCAAGAGCGCGCTGTTCTCGGCGCTGTTTCACGACGGCGTGACCGATGCGCAGGTGCAGCCGGTGACGCTGAACTGGGTCGCCCCGCCGGGCCTGCCCGACAGCTTTTTCGGCTGGTGGGGGACGATGCCTTTCGAGGGCCATATCTGGGACGTGCTGTGCCGCAGCGGCGGCGGAGCGGTGGAGATCGTGTTCCACCCGCCCCGCCGCGTGAGCGAGTTCGCCGACCGAAAGGCGCTGGCCCGCTGGGCCGAGGATACGGTGCGTGGCGGCCTGCGCGCGGGGTCGGCGGCGGAAGCCGCGCCTTAGGCGGCGCCCTCGGTCAGCCCCTGCGGCAGCGGCGCGCCGGCGAAACTGAGGCTGGCGCGCAGCGCGCCCAGCACCACGCCCACCGCCGTGCGCTTGACCTGCTCGGCCACCGAGCCCGCCACGCCATGGATCGACCCGGCGTAGCGGCGCGTCATGTGCGCGATCTCCTCAAGTTCGCGGCGCATCTCGGCGTCGTCCAGCGCGCCATCGGCGTAGGCGTCGGCGATCATCGCGGCGTATTGCGTGACCGCCCGCGCCTTGGCGGCGCTGGCGGCGCTGGTGACGGGCAGTTCCGCCCCCAAAGCGCCGCGCAGGGCCAGGCTGAGACGGGTGGCGACATCCTCGGTATCCAGCGTCATGGCAAGCGTCTCCTTGTGCAGGGGCGTCGGGCGGCGGCGGCAGGGCGGCGGCGCGGCGCTCACCCGACGCCGCGTCTCTAGAGCAATTTGCTTAAAATTCCGTCTTGTCGCGCCTGATCCGCGCAGGCGGGTCGCGCCTCGCGCGCGAAGACAGGTCGCGCCTCGCGCGCGAAGACGGCTCTCGCCTGGCGTGCGAAGACGGCCCTCGCCCGAGGCGCGCACGTTGACCGCCCGGCTGCGGGCTTCTACCTAAAGGTCATGGAAAAATCGGCGGGCACGGCGAAGGCGGAGGCGGCGACGGCGCTGGGCGAGATGAACGCGCGCTCGCGCGCGGTGTTTCGCGAACTGGTCGAGACCTATCTGGCGACCGGTGAGCCGGTCGGCTCGCGCACCCTGTCGCGGCGGCTGGACCTGCAGCTCTCGCCCGCCTCGATCCGCAACGTGATGCAGGATCTCGAGGCGCTGGGGATGCTGGACAGCCCCCACGCCAGCGCCGGCCGCATCCCCACCCATCAGGGGCTGCGGCTGTTCGTGGACGGCCTTCTGGAGATCGGCGACATATCCGAGACCGAGCGCGGCGCCATCGACAGCGCCATGGGCGGCGTCTCGGGCGGGATCGCGGCGGTGCTGGACGAGGCGGGGTCGATGCTCTCGGGCCTGTCGCACTGCGCCTCGCTGGTGTTCGCGCCCAAGGCCGAGGCGCCGATCCGTCATATCGAATTCGTCTCGCTGGCCGCCGACCGGGCGCTGGCGGTGCTGGTCACCGAGGACGGCGCGGTGGAGAACCGCCTGTTCCAGCCGCCGGCGGGCATGACCCCTTCGGCGATGCGCGAGGCGGCGAACTTTCTCAACGCCACGCTGCAGGGCCGCACGCTGGCCGAGGCCGGCGCGGTGGTGGCGGCCGAGGTGCTGCGCCGCCGGGCCGAGCTCGACGCGCTGGCGACGGAGATGGTCGAGCAGGGCGTCGCGGTCTGGCGCGGCGAGCCGGGCGCGGCGCCGGACCGGCTGATCGTGCGCGGCCGCGCCAACCTGCTCGACGGCGCGCCGGACGCGCTCGACCTTGAGCGCATCCGCCAGCTTTTCGACGATCTGGAGCGTAAGCGCGACCTCGCGCAACTGCTCGATCTGGCGCACGATGCGGAGGGCGTGCGGATTTTCATCGGCTCGGAGAACAAGTTGTTCTCGCTGTCGGGTTCCTCTCTGGTGATTTCTCCGTATATGAACGCCGAGCGCAGGCTGGTGGGCGCGATCGGCGTGATCGGCCCCACCCGCCTGAATTATGGGCGCATCGTGCCGATCGTGGACTATACCGCGCGCCTCGTGGGAAGGCTGGTCGCGGACGGTCCCGGCGGCGCGGGCGCGACGCCACGGAAGGGATGACAATGCCGGACGACAAGACCCCGCCGCGCGACGAAGCCGCGCCGCAGGTGAACCCCGCCGACATGACGGCCGAGGCGCTGGCCGAGGCGATGGGCGACGAGGCTTTCGACGAAAGGCCGGACCCTGACCTGCGCATCGCCGAACTGGAGGCCGAGCGCGACGAGCTGAAAAAGCGGCTGATGTATGCGCTGGCCGACATCGAGAACGTGCGCAAGCGCGCCGAGCGCGACCGCCGCGACGCCGAGACCTATGGCGGCACCAAGCTGGCGCGCGACCTGCTGAGCGTGCACGACAACCTCGCCCGCGCGCTCGACAGCGCCGACGACGCGCTGCGCGCGCAGGCGGAGGCGTTCTTCGACGGGCTGGACCTGACGCAGCGCGAACTGCTCCAGGCCTTCGCCAAGCACAAGATCGAAAAGGTGGCGCCAAACCCCGGCGACCGCTTCGACGCGAACCTGCATCAGGCGATGTTCGAGGCGCCGGTCTCCGGCGCCGAACCGGGCGCGATCATCGAGGTGATGCAGGCGGGCTTCACCATCGCGGGCCGCCTGCTGCGCCCGGCGCTGGTGGGCGTCGCCAAATCCGCGCCGGACGCCGAAGCCGCCGCAGGCTGATCCCGGCGCCGCAGGCTGACCCAAGCGCCGCAGGCTGACTCCGCCGCCGCGCCAACCTCGCGCGACGGCCGACGGCGCATTGCGGCCCCGCCCTCGCCAGCCGGGGCGTGGCGGCGCCGCCGCTACTGCGCCGCCTGCGGCGCGCCGCCCTTGGCCAGCATCTCCGCGACATCCGCCGCGCCTTGCGCAGATTCGAACTCGATGCGCGGCGTCATCAGCTCGATGCTGTTTTCCTCGAACGCCTTCTGCAGCGCGGCCATCGCCTTGCGCCGGGCGAGGAACTGCTGACCCGGGCGGGTGACGAACTTGACGCCGACCTGAAACGCCTGCCCCCGGATGCCCACCGCGCCCTGACTTTTCATCGGCTCCAGGAACCGACCCTCCAGCTCGGGGTCTTGCAGCAGCGATTCGCCAACCTTCTTGATCAGCTTGCGCACCCGCTCGAGGTCGGTGTGCTGCGGCACCTCGAACACGAACTTCACCTTGACATAGTCGCGGCTGTGGTTCTGCACCGTGCCCATCGTCGAGAACGGGATCGTGAACACCGGCCCGCGCGGATGGCGCAGCCGCACCGAGCGGAACGAGATGCGCTCGACGACGCCCTTGCCCTGACTGGTCTGGAGATATTCGCCGACGCGGAAGGCGTCCTCATAAAGATAGAACATCCCCGAGATCACGTCCGCCACCAGCCGCTGCGCGCCAAACCCGAGCGCCAGCCCCAGCACCCCCGCGCCCGCCAGCAGCGGCGCGATGTTCACCCCCAGCGCGCTGAGCGCGAACATGACGGTCAGCACGACGATGGCGGTCAGCGCGAAGGCGCGCAGCACCGGCAGCAGGGTGCCGAGTCGGCTGCCGCCCATGCCGATCTCGTCGCCCATCGGCAGGGTCATGTCGGGCGGCGGCGGCGCGGCCCAGGCGTCGATGAACTCGGCGACCGTGCGCCACAGCGCGAAGCCGATCACCACCGCGAAACCGGCCTTCATCATGGCGGGCGCCAGCAGCACCAGCCCCGTCGCGCCCTCGGGCGGCGGCGCGAACGGGTCCAGCCCCCAGGCGCGCAGCAGAAAGATCAGCGCGCCCGCGATCACCACGCCCTTGGCCAGCGCCGCCCCGCCCAGCAGCGCGGCATGGCGGGCGGGGTCGCTGACCGCGCGTCGCTCATCGCGCCACAGCGTCACCCCCGCCACGATGAACGGGGTCAGCACCGCGACCAGCGTCGTCAGGTTTCCCGAACGGCCCAGTTGCGCCGCGCCGGGTATGCCCAGCTCGCCGCTGGTCGCCGACAGCGCGTTCATCACCGAGACGCCGACGTAGAAGACGCTCCAGTTACGCGCCAGCAGTCGGATGCGCGGCCCCGGCTCCGCGCCGCCGAATGCCTTCAGGATCAGCTCGCCGACGGGGCGGCGAACCAGAAACCAGTAGATCACGCCGGGCAGCGCGCCGAGGAACAGCAGCGTGGAGGCGGCGAGCGCCCCCTCCGGCCCGGCGGCCGCCTGGTGCAGGAATTCGACGCCGACGCGGAACAGCCAGCCGACCGCCAGCGCCGCCGCCGCCAGCACGGTCACCCGCCGGGCGTCCGCATCGTTCAGCCCCGCGAGTCTGCGCTGCGGCGCGCGCGGCGCCGCCAGCAGATCGATCACGGCCAGCATCACCCTGGGCGCCACGGTCGCGAAAATCAGCGCGTCGGCCAGCGGTCGCGCGGCCTGCGGCGCCAGCAGCCGCGCCAGCGCCAGCGCGACGACGGCGAACACCGCCACCCCGATCAGCCGCCCGACCAGCCAGCGCCCGGCGCACAGCAGGGTCGCGGTGAACGGGGTCTCGCTATCGGCGGCGGCGCAGGCGGCCTCGGGCCTGCGCAGCGCGCGCTCCACGCCATAGCCCGCCGCCAGCGCCAGAGCGACCGTCAGCAGCGCCAGCAAAAGCCCGCCCGCGCCGCCAAACTGCGCCGCATAGGCGCCGAGCGTCTCGGGCAGGCGCGGCGCGGCGTCCACCGCCCGCCCGACCGCCGCATCGAAGATTTCAGTCGGCAACGCGGCGACGGGCGCCTCCGGCGCGGCGACCGCGACGCCGGTCTGCGGCAGGGCGTCGAGAACCTGCCGGCGGATCGCCGGATCGAGATCGCCCGGCAAGGTGATGATGATGCTGCCCTCGGCCAAGCCGCGCCCCCTTGTTTAAGCCGCCTTGGAATTTCGCTATCAGAGTCGCACGCCATCCGCCACGCTTACGCGATCATCGCGCCGCGTTGACAGAATGCCGCCTCGCGGCCACGGTGCGGCGCACAACGTTTTCGGAGAACCCCATGGTTTTGCGCCCCGCCCTCGCCGCCGCGCTCGCGCTCGGTCTGTCGCTGGCCTCCGCCGCACAGGCGCAGTACTTCCTGCGCCCGCTCAACGCCGAAGGCATCGGCAAGGCGGAATGGAGCCAGCTCAGCGCCGCCGCGAAACGGCTCTATCACCCAGAAATTCAGGCCGAGGGCGCGGTGGAGCAGTGGTCCACGCCCGACGGCGCGTCAGGCTCGGTGACGCTGGAGAAGGTCGAGACCCGCGCCGACGGCGCGCCCTGCGTCACCCTGCGCCACGAGGTGACGACGTCCGCGATGACGACGCCGAAGGTCGGCAGCGCGCGCCGCTGCCGCCAGCCCAACGGCACATGGCTGATCAGCAGTCAGTGACGGCCGCCCGTGACGCCGCAAGCGCCGCCGAGGGAGCGACCGTGGTGACGCCCGGCGCCGTCGAGGTGCGCGGCTTGCGCAAGACCTACCGCGCGCCCGGCTCGGGCGCGCCGGTGGAGGCGCTGAAGGGCGTCGATCTGACGATCCCGCAAGGCTCGATCTTCGGCCTGCTGGGACCGAATGGCGCGGGAAAATCGACCTTCATCAACATTCTCGCCGGGCTGGTGATCAAGACCTCAGGCACGGTGCGCATCTGGGGCTTCGACCAGGACGAGAACCCGCGCATGTCGCGCGCCTCGATCGGCGTCGTGCCGCAGGAGCTCAACATCGACCCGTTCTTTACCCCGCGCGAGGCGCTGGAGGCGCAGGCGGGGCTTTACGGCGTGCCGAAGGCGCGGCGGCGCAGCGACGAGATCCTCGCCGCCGTGGGGCTGGCCGACAAGGCGCACGCCTACACGCGCAGCCTGTCGGGCGGCATGAAGCGCCGCCTGCTGGTGGCCAAGGCGCTGGCGCACGACCCGTCGGTGCTGGTGCTCGACGAACCGACGGCGGGGGTGGACCTGGAGCTGCGCCGGATGCTGTGGGACTATGTGCGCGAACTGCATGCGCGCGGCGTCACCATCATCCTGACCACGCACTACCTCGAAGAAGCCCAGGAGATGTGCGATCGCATCGCCATCATCAACCACGGTCAGATGGTCGCCTGCGACACCACCGAACGCCTGCTGGGCAGTCTCGACAGCAAGACGCTGGTGATCCGCGCCGACGCCGCGATCACGGTCGCGCCCGGGGCGCTGGCCGATCTGCGCCCCAGCCTGCGCCCCGATGGCGCGCTTGCGCTCAGCTATCAGCCCAGCAGCGGCGATCCCATCGCCCTGCTCGACCGGGTGCGCGACGCCGGGATCGCGGTGCGCGACGTGGCCACCGAAGAGCCCGACCTCGAAGACGTGTTCCTCGCCCTCACCTCAGGCGCCGCCCGCGCGCGGCCCGCATGACGCCGGAGAAACCGATGGCCTACGCCTATGATCCGTCGAACATATTCGCCCGCATCCTGCGCGGCGAGATCCCGTGCGCGAAGGTTTACGAGACCAAGCACAGCCTCGCCTTCAAGGACATCAACCCCCAGGCGCCGACCCATGTGCTCGTGATCCCCAAGGGGCCTTACGTCAATTTCGACCATTTCGCCGCCGCGGCCAGCGAGGCGGAGATCGTCGATTTCACCCGCGCGGTCGGCCATGTCGCGGCGCTGACCGGCCACGCGCCGGGGGCGGGCGGCGAGGGCTATCGCATCCTGTCAAACAGCGGCGCGAACGGCCATCAGGAAGTGCCGCACCTGCATGTCCACCTGTTCGGCGGCGCGTTTCTGGGCCGGATGATCAAGGTGCCGGAGCGGGCGTGACGTCTGAGCGGGCGTAACGCCAAGGGCCGCGCGCCTCAGCGCCGCCGCCCCAGCAGCAGAAACACCGCCGCCAGCGCCAGCGCGACCGGCGCGGCGGGCAGCTCCAGAAACGGCTGGATGACATCGCCCCAAAGCCACGGCGCCACATGACGCTCGATCGCCGGTTGCGCGACCTGAAGGCTGTCGCGGTGCAGGCGGAACCACCACTCGCCGACCGCGCGCAAGGCGCCGCCGCGCGTCTCGAACAGATCGACCGCCAGCAGCGCCACACCGATCAGACCGAAAATCCAGCCCAGCACCCGCAGCATCGCCGCCACTCCCTCGTTCCGGTCGCGCAGAGATAAGCGGACGGCTCAGGAAAAGCGACCGCGCAGGAAGGCGGCGCAGGCGGCCTGGGCGTCGCGGGCGATGGCGAGGTCGAACATGTCGAATCCATGCACGCCGCCGGGATGCACGCGCAGATCGACCGCCACGCCCGCCGCCGCCAGCCGCGCCGCCATGAACAGCGTGTCGTCGAGCAGCGGGTCGCAGGTGCCCACCTGCATCAGCGCGGGCGGCAGCCCGGCCAGATCAGCCATCAGCGGCGACAGCGCCGGATCGGCGCGCAAAGCGCGGTCGCCGCCGGTGAGGTTGTCGGTGAACCAGTCCACCGTCGGCGTGGACAGCACCAGCTTGCGCGCCCCCCACGCCGCCATCGAGGGCGTCATGCGCAGGTCGAACACGCCGTAGTTGTAGAGCGCGCCCGCGAACCGACCGCCCATGCCCCGCGCGCGCAGCCGCAGCAGGGTGACGGCGGCCAGATGCGCTCCGGCCGATTCGCCGCCGATGGCCAGCCCCTGAACGCCGAACAGCGCCTGCGCCGCGTCGGCCAGCCACAGCGCCGCCGCCTCCGCGTCGTCGGCGCAGGCGGGCCAAACGTGCTCGGGCGCCAGCCGATAGGGAACCGAGACCACCGCAACCTGCGCCGCCTGCGCCAGCCGACCGTTCCACAGGTCATATTGCTCCGGTTCGCCAAAGGTCCAGCCGCCGCCGTGGACATGCAGATAGACGCCGCGCGGCGGCCCGTCCGGCAGGCTGACCCGCACCCGGCCCGCCGGAACCGGCGCCGGGCGCCAGGATGCGCTGTCGAGCGGACCGCCGGGCGGCAGCACCCCCTGCCCCGCCGCGCGCGCGGCGCGGCTGACCGCCACCTCGACCTCGTGAGAGGCGGGCAAATCCGCCAGCTTCGCCTCAAGCGCCGCCACGAACGCCGCCGTCTCGGGCGCAGGCGGCGCGGCGAGCGCCGCAAGATGGCGCGCCCCGGTCACGCCTGCCGCAACAGCCGGGCGCGGGCGGGCGGGACGCGCGCGATCTCGACGCCGGTGAACACATGCAGCGTATTCATGTCGTGGTCGATCACCGCATGGTCCGAGACCCAGCCGCCCATCACCAGATAGGTGCGCAGCAGCGGCGGCATGTGCAGCATCGCCTGCTTCATGTCGGGCCGCCGCAGCCGCAACATCTTGGCGAAGCGGAACACTTTCGGCGCCTTGACGCGCGGCAGCCAGCGCTTCGGCGCGATGTGCCGCTCCTTCAGCAGGGCGAAGGCGTCCATGTAGGCGTCGGCCTCGGTGCCCTTGAAAGACGAACAGCCGAACAGCATCCCCACCTTGCGCGCATCGACATAGCCGGTCATCGCGCCCCATGCGGCGCGCAGCACGTCGGGGTCGCGATGGTCGGGGTGGACGCAGAACCGGCCCATCTCGACCATCGGCTGCGGATAGTCGGCCAGCGCGCTGAGGTCGTAATAGCGCGCCGAATAGCTGCGCGCGATCTGCGAGCCGTCGGTCAGCGGCATCATGCGGAAACAGCAGACCAGCGCGCCGGTCTTGCGCTCCTCGACCAGCATGTGGTCGCAGACCGCGTCGAGATCGTCGGCGTCCAGCCCCTCGGCGCGCGCGCCGCCCGGCGCGGCCCCGCGCCCCTCGATGAACGCGCGATAGCGCAGGGCTTGCGCGGCGCGGAGGTCGTCCGCATCCCTGGCCAGCCGCACACTGTAGCGTCCCCGGAAAAACAACGGCATATTCCCCTCCGAATATCGCGCCACACAGCTATATTCGGATACTCCAGCCTTGCGACAACGCCATGACGCCCGCAAGCCGTTTCAGGCCCCATTGGGCGCGACAAAGGGACAATTCGATGGAAAAGATCGTCAAGACCGACGCAGAATGGCGTGCGCAGCTCTCCGACGAGGCCTATCGCGTGGCGCGCAAGCACGGCACCGAACGGCCGTTCACCCACGACAGTTTTCCCAAGGGCCGCGCGGTCTATCGCTGCGCCTGCTGCGACGCGGCGCTGTTCGCCTCCGAGGCCAAGTTCGACAGCGGCACCGGCTGGCCCAGCTTCTTCCAGCCCATCGACGCGGAGGCGGTGGCGGAGAAGGACGACCGAAGCTGGCTGATGCGGCGCACCGAAGTGCTGTGCGCGCGCTGCGACGCGCATCTGGGCCATGTGTTTCCCGACGGTCCGGCGCCCACCGGTCTGCGCTATTGCATGAACGGCGTCGCGCTGCGCCACGATCCGGTCGAATGACCGCCGTTCGCGCCGACCTCGCCCATGTCGAGACCTGGGTGTTCGACATGGACAACACGCTCTATCCGCCGGAATTGCGGCTGTTCGATCAGGTCAGCGCAAGGATCACCGGCTTCGTGATGCGCGAACTGCGGCTGGAGCGGGCCGAGGCCGACGCGCTGCGCGCGCGCTATTTCCGCGACTATGGCACGACGCTGGCCGGGCTGATGGCGGTGCACGGGCTGGACCCCGATCCGTATCTGGCGGAGGTGCACGCCATCGACCTGTCAGGCGTGGCGCCGGATGCCCGGCTGGCGGGGGCCATCGCGGCGCTGCCGGGGCGCAAGGTGATCTACACCAACGGCTCGCGCGCGCACGGGCTGAACATCGCGCAGGCGCTGGGGCTGGCGTCGTGCTTCGCCGCGTTCTACGGCGTTGAAGATGCGGAGTATGTGGTCAAGCCGCACCGCCCGGCGTTCGAGGCGGTGTTCGCCCGCGACGGGCTGGACCCGCGCCGCGCCGCCATGGTCGAGGACGACCAGCGCAACCTGCGCGTGCCGGCGGAGATGGGGATGCACGCAATCTGGCGGCCCGTCTCGGCGGATGAGGCGCGCGCGCCGCATGTCCACCATGTCGCGCCGGATCTGGCGGATTTCCTGATCCGCGCGGCGTGACGCAACCGGGGCGCCGCGCTATCCTTGCGGGTATGGAAAACACCGACATCCTCGTGATCGGCGCAGGCCTTGCGGGCCTCGCCGCCGCCGCGCGCCTCGCCGTGGACCGCCATAGCGTGACGCTGGCCGACCGCGCCGCCCCGCCGCCCACCGATGCGGGCGAGGCGGGCGCCGACCTGCGCACCACCGCGCTGCTGCAACCGGCCATCGAGACGCTGCGCCGCGCGGGCGCGTGGGAGGCGATGGGCGCGGGCGCCGAGGCGCTGTGGACCATGCGCATTCTCGACGCGGGCGGGCGCGAAAACCGCGCGCGCGAGAAGGCCGATTTCGAGTCCGCCGAGATGGGCGACCGCCCGTTCGGCTGGAACGTGACCAACACCGGCGCGCGCCGTGCGCTGATGGAGCGGCTGGCCAGTCTGGGCGTCGCGATCCGCGCCCCTGCGGGGCTGGAGGCGCTCACCTTGCGCGACGACGCCGCCTTCGCCCGGCTGGCGGACGGATCGGCCATCCGCGCGAAGCTGGTGATCGGCGCCGACGGGCGCGACAGCGGCGTGCGCGCCATGGCGGGCGTCGGCGTGCGGCGCTGGGACTATGGCCAGCACGCGCTGATCTTCGCCGTCAGCCACCCGCGCCCGCACGGCGGCGTCTCGACCGAGATCCACCGCTCCGGCGGGCCGTTCACGCTGGTGCCGATGCCGGACCGCGACGGGCGGCACATGTCCTCGGTGGTCTGGATGCTGCGCAGCGCGGAGGCGGCGGCGCTGACGGCGGCGGACGACGCGGCCTTCGCCGAGGCGCTGAACGAACGGTCGCTGGGCGTGCTGGGGCGGCTCTCGGTCGAGGGCCGCAAGGCGGCGTGGCCGATCGTCGGCCAACTCGCCCACGCGATGGTCGCGCGGCGCGTGGCGCTGATGGCCGAAGCCGTGCATGTGATCCCGCCCATTGGCGCGCAGGGGCTGAACATGTCGCTGGCCGATCTGGAGGATCTGGCGCAGCGGCTGGCCACGGCGCGCGTAGCGGGGGCCGACATCGGCGCGGCGGCGCTGCTGGGCGGCTATCAGCGGCGGCGATACCCGGAAACGCTGGCCCGCGTGGCGGGGGTGGACGCGCTCAACCGCGCCGCCCGCGCCGACATGCAGCCGCTGCGCGACCTGCGCCGCGTCGGGCTGGCGGCGGTGGCGCGCCTGCCGTTCGCGCGGCGCATGGCGATGAAGATCGGCATGGGCGCGGGCTGAGCCAGCCCCTTGACGGCGAATCGCTCCGGGCGGAGTGTGCGCGCTCAATCATAGGGAGAAGTGACGCTCAAATGGCGATGTTCACGCATGTGACGGTCGGCACGAACGACATGGCGAAGGCGCGCGCGTTCTATGACGCGACGCTCGGCGCGCTGGGCTACGCCCGCGTCACCGACTTCGGCGACAACGGCTCGGTCTGGGGG
>CAZOZE010000283.1:0-2601 GCA_964584215.1 uncultured Rhodobacterales bacterium | reverse complement strand
GCCGTGGGTCTTGCCGAAGGTGTGGCCGCCTGCGGTCAGCGCCACGGTCTCGTAGTCGTTCATCGCCATGCGCGCGAAGGTCTCACGGATGTCGCGCGCCGACCCCAGCGGGTCCGGCTGGCCGTTCGGGCCTTCGGGGTTTACGTAGATCAGCCCCATCTGCACGGCGGCGAGCGGGTTCTCCAGCGTCCGGTCGCCGGTGTAGCGGTTGTCGCCCAGCCACTCGGCTTCGGCGCCCCAGTAGACGTCTTCCTCCGGCTCCCACACGTCGGCGCGGCCGCCGCCGAAGCCGAAGGTCTTGAAGCCCATCGACTCCAGCGCGCAGTTGCCTGCGAGCACGAACAGATCGGCCCAGGAGATCGCGTCGCCATATTTCTGCTTGACCGGCCACAGCAGGCGGCGCGCCTTGTCGAGGTTGGCGTTGTCAGGCCAGCTGTTGAGCGGCGCGAAGCGCTGCGTGCCGGTCCCGGCGCCGCCGCGCCCGTCGGAAATGCGATAGGTGCCGGCGCTGTGCCAGGCCATGCGGATGAACAGCGGCCCATAGTGGCCATAGTCCGCCGGCCACCAGTCCTTGCTGTCGGTCATCAGCGCGTAGAGGTCCTGCTTCAGCGCCTTGAGGTCGAGCCTGCCGAACGCCTTGGCATAGTCGAACGCCGCGCCCATCGGGCTGGACAGGGCGGTGTTCTGGTGGAGAATCCGCAGGTTGAGCTGGTTGGGCCACCAGTCGCGGTTCGACCGGCCGCCCGAGACCGCGTGGTTGAACGGGCAGCCGCCCGCCGCCCCGCCCATGCCGCCAAGCACGTTTCCGTCCATGTCGCTCTCCAATCCCGTCTCACGAAAGCCCGTTTCCAGCGCAGTCGCGCCGCAGGGCCTTTTCATACGGATATTGCTATAGCAGGCCACAATCATCAGGTGAAGTTGAGTTTCCTGATGAATGCGATAATTTCACCTTATGGATACCCTGACCCTGAAGCAGTTGCGCTATTTCGACGCCCTCGCGCGCCACGGGCATTTCGGGCGTGCGGCGGACGCCTGCGCCATCTCGCAGCCCGCGTTGTCGATGCAGATCAGGGAGATGGAGCGCACGCTGGGCGCGGCGCTGGTCGAGCGGGGGGCGCGCACGGCGCGGCTGACCGGCTTTGGCGAGGCCTTCGCGCCGCGCGCCCGGGCGATCCTGCAGGCGGTGGACGAGATCGGCGATTTCGCCCGCGCCGCGCAGGCCCGGCTGGCGGGGCGGCTGCGGCTGGGGGTGATCCCGACGGTGGCGCCCTATCTGCTGCCGCGGATCGTCGGCGCGCTGCTGCGCGAGAACGCCGGGATCGACCTGCATGTGCGCGAGACGGTGACGCTGAAGCTGATTGCGGAGCTGGCAGAGCGCCGCCTCGACGCCGCCATCGTCGCGCTGCCGGTCTCGGAGGCCACACTCGACGAGATTGCGCTGTTCACCGAGGAATTCGTGCTGGTGCGCCCCGCCGCCGACGCCGACAAGCCCGCGCCGAGGCCCGAGGCGCTGCGCGACATGCGCCTGCTGCTGCTGGAGGAGGGGCATTGCTTTCGCGATCAGGCGCTGGCGTTCTGCGCCCTGCAGTCCGCCTCGCCGCGCGAACTGCTCGACGCCAGCGCGCTCTCGACGCTGGTGCAGATGGTCGGCGCCGGGATCGGCGTCACGCTGATCCCCGAGATGGCGGTGGCGGTGGAGACCCGCTCGGCCCCGGTCTGCGTCACCCGCTTCGACGCGCCGCGCCCGTCGCGCACCATCGGCATGGTGTGGCGGCGCAACAGCCCGCTGACGGCGCAGTTCATGCGGATCGCCGACGTGGTCCGGCGCTGCGCCGGCGCGGGGCGGACGGAATAGCGCAGGCAGGGGCGGCGCCCAGCCGCAGCGCACCGCCCGCGCGTCAAGCGACACCAAGTTCCACGAGCTGACGCGGCGCCCGGTGTTACGAGGTGTCGCGCGACGGCGGCCGGCGCGGGGCGCGCCGGGCTGGCTCACCTATTGAGAGCGACCGCAAGATCGCGCGGCCGGTCGCTGCGGACCTTGATGTTCAGGACACGGCAGCGGTGCGGCAGCTGATCGGGAATCGCCCTGGCCCACACTTCGTCGCCGTCCAGCGGGAACTCAAGCGGCGCACCGTCAAGCTCCGCGTCTTTCCCGGAGAAGACGCCCTCGAGCGCCTCGTCTGCGCGATCCGCGTTGCGATCGACGAAAAATGGGCCTGCGACACCAGGGCCTTCATCAAGTCGGAACGCCAGGATGCGTGACCCGACCCCGGCCGAACTTCCAGACAACAAAGTGCGCAATCCCTGTTTGAAGTGTCCCGCCACATCAGGAGCGCCGCGTCAGGCGAACTGCTCCGCCAGCACACGTTCATGCAGGCCGTGGCCGTTGTCGAACATCAGATCGATGGTGATCGCAGGGTGAAACGACACCTCGACGCGGGCGACCTGCCGCACTTCGGTGCTGTCGGCCACCGCCAGCACCGGGCGGCGGTCGGCGTCGATCACGTCGATCTCGACATGCGCCGTGCGCGGCAGGATCGCGCCGCGCCAGCGCCGGGGCCGGAACGCCGCCACCGGGGTCAGCGCCATCATCTCCGCGTC
>CAZOZE010000282.1:0-7397 GCA_964584215.1 uncultured Rhodobacterales bacterium | reverse complement strand
ACCGCAACGACACCGCATCCAGAAGCTCGTCTCTCGTCGCCATGCTGATCCGCCTCACATTCGCCCCCGATGCTTCCTTCAGGAGCACTTCTAATGAGGCAATGCAAAATCATTGGGGAACATTTCAGGCGCGGCAATGCGATGCTGTGCGACAATCAGAATTCGACGGCGCCCTCCAAACACCCGACGACGCGTCGATGCCGCCCAACTTGGATACCTCTATCTGCCATCGCGAATGGCGGGTGTTGCGGAGGTCATCCACAAAGCGCGACCGGCCGAATTGGCGCAGAAAAAGCCGGTGGGACCGGACCGAGAGCGCAGCGCCCTGCAGCGCGGGGAGACGGATTTTATCGGTTGCGTCCGTTCATCCGTTGATATGTAAAGCCATTGTCTTTACATACGTAGTTGTTCAACCGCAGGAGGGTCCAAGATGGTCGCCATGACACCCAATGAGGACGCGCGGCGCCGGTCGCTGATCAATCTCCGCATGACCGCTTCTGATCGCGACCTGATCGATCGTGCGGCGGCTGTGCTTGGCAAGAACCGCTCGGAATTCATGCTGGAGGCCAGTCGTCAGGCCGCCGAGGACGCGCTTCTCGATCGCACCGCCTTTCGGCTTGATGCGGATCAGTTCGGCGCGTTCATGGCGCAGCTCGATGCGCCGCCCGTTCTGAGCGAACGCCTGCGCGCGCTGCTGGCCACGCCAGCACCATGGGACAGGTGACGCCAGAGGCGTTGCGCGCGCCGGAACCGCTGAATGAAGATCATCTTGTCGACGCCTTCGACTCGGGAGCGGCCACGCTGGATGCGTGGTTGAAACGCAAGGCGCGCGCCAATCAGGCATCGGGCGCATCACGCACCTATGTGCTTTGCCGGGGCCGGAGGGTCGTCGGCTTCTATGCGCTGGCGGCGGGGTCGGTCAGCCATGATCTTTCCCCCCGCAAGCTGCGCCAGAACATGCCCGATCCGGTCCCGGTCGTCGTGTTGGGGCGATTGGCGATCGATGCTTCCGAGCAGGGAAACGGCCTTGGGCGCGCCCTGTTGCGCGACGCAGTCTTGCGGATAACGGCGGCGGCGCATGAGGTCGGCATCGCGGCCATTCTGGTGCATGCGCTGAATAATCGCGCCAAGGCCTTCTATCTGGGCTCCGGGTTTTCCGAAACGGCGATCGAGCCGATGACGCTGTTCGCGCGCATCAACGACATCAAGGCGACGATGAGCGAGACGTGAGCCGGGCGTTGGCGTCGCGCGTGTCAACGGCCGCAGTTCGTTCAGCGGAACCCATCTTTACAGGGCAGAGAAAACCGACGCGACGCAGGTTAACACGATCGCGAATGCGGCCCCGGTGAGTCCGACAGTTTGCTTGCGTGCTGATATTTCGCCTCCGCCCAGTCTTGGCGCTGACCGCGCAGAGCGCCCGGGCGTCGTTTCCACTGACTCGCGTTGAAAACGCTGCGTAGCCATTTCTGCGATGGGAAGCTAAGACTCTGATTGCATTCAGATTAGGCCCGTCAACTCTCGGCGCCATCAGGCCCCCGCAACCAAATTTTTTTGCGATATCAAGTTCTTAAAAGCCGCCCCACGGGGCGGCGTTTGCGTTCTTGCAGCCCGTGGAGGCACTGTGGAAGCAAGAAGGCTCGAAGTCCTTCATATCGCTTCGAAAATCCGGGCTGGCTCCTGCTGGCACACCTGACGCAAGCCTCGCGTGAACGTCGCGTGCTGTTCTCGGCCTTCTGCCGACACGCACACACTGGGCAGATATCTCGGTTCTGACCGAGGTTATGTTCGGGACCAGAGCGCGGTGTGTTCTCGCATGCCATTCATCGGGGTCCCTTCCCAACCCGCGCGCGGATCCTTCCACCATCGGAGAGGCCGACGCAGACGACCAACTCGTCCGGGCGCGGCGCGTCGGGGACGGCGATGGTCAGCGTGTCGATGTGATCGAAGGACCAGGGCTCGTCCTTGTGCCCGAGAGG
The DNA here is from genome assembly GCA_964584215.1 of uncultured Rhodobacterales bacterium. GTDB lineage: Bacteria > Pseudomonadota > Alphaproteobacteria > Rhodobacterales > Rhodobacteraceae > Rubrimonas. The sequence goes on along the minus strand of CAZOZE010000282.1, from coordinate 5,421 downwards.
CAAATCCACGATGGCGCCGAGGGTGCCCACCTTTACGTTCGACGGCATCAGCGCCTGACCGCCGCCAATGGCGGAGCGCACCGGTTTGCCCAGTCGCGGGTGCAAGAGCGCCGCGCCATGCTCCGCCGCCCCCTGGGCGCCAACAATGGCGGCCTTGCCATAGCTTGCGGCCGGTCGGCCGAGGGCGGCTATGGCCTCCGCAGCCAGCTGTGCGCCAAGCGTAGCGCCATATTCGAACAATTCGATCAGATCGTCCTGATCGATTCCGGCAAAGGGATTGCGCAGCACGGCAAGCGCCGCCACGCGGGTCAGCGGAGCGCAGGGTGCGCCCATTTCGTCGGTCTCGGTCCGGTCCCGGATCACCATCGTCTTTCGGATCTGCATCAGGCGCTCTCCTTTGCGGGGACGGCGATCACTCTGGTTTTGAGCATCGCGAAGAAAATGGCCACCGGTAAGACGAGAGTGAAGAGCACTGCGCCGAACAGGATCGCGCTGTCGGGCGTGCCGGTCCTGTCGAACAGCCATCCGGCGATAGGCGGGCTCGCCGTCATGATGGCGTAATAGACGGTGAAAAAGACCCCCATCCCGAAGGCGCGTCGCTCCGGCGCCACGGCCTCGCCCGCGAGCGCCATGATCACGCCCGCCGGGGCCATCCCGACCAGACCGAAGAGCAGGCTGGCCGGAAGTGCAGCGCCGGGTTGGCTCAGCATCATCAGCGCCAGAACGGCGCCCGCCATGCAGAGGGCCAGGACCGTCTCGCGCCGCCCGAACCGGTCGACCAACTGGCCACAAGCAGCCCCCGACAGGATCATCAGCCAGCTACCGACGCTGATCACCGAGGCCGCCGCAAGCGTGCCCATCGCCTGCGCCTCCAACAGGCGCGGCCCGAAGCTGAGATAGACAACGTAGCCGGCGTTGAACACGCCCCAGGCGATCCCGGCAAGACCGACGAGCGCCCATTCATGCGGCAAGAGTCCCCGCATCCCGGCGGTAACACTCGGGGACAGATCGTCGGGAGCGCGGTAGAGTGTCAGGACGGCAAAACCCGCAAGCGCACAGTAAATGGCCGAAAGGGCAAAGGGGACGCGCCAGCCGAAGCTCTCGACGAGCAAGCTGTGACCTATCTGCCCCATGGCGATCCCGAAGGGCCAGCTCATCACAAGGATGCTCATTGCCGTGGCCATCTCCCGACCGTCGAACCAGTCCGCCACCATCTTGGTGAAATAGAGCCCGGCGATCACAAACCCCGCGCCGGACAGAACTCGCCCGATCCCGATGCCAAGAGGCGCCACGGCCATTGCAGACAGCGCGCCCCCGAACGCCAGCGCGCCAAGCCCCAGACCGACTAGCACGCGATCCGACACGAACCGGCCGGAAAACCCGGCCGGAAACGCAAGGAACAGTCCCGGCGCCATGAACAGACCAATCATCAGGCCGATCTGCGCATTGTCGAGGGCGAAAACGTCAGACAGATCCGCGCCGGCCGCGCCCATGGTCTGGAACTGCAGTCCCGCACCGACACGCGCGGCGAAGAGCAGCGCGAGGATGCGCCAGCGCATCACGCCCAGCCGAGCTGACGCAGCGCCTGCACGTCGTTCCAGATCTTGGTCATATGCGCGATGCGGTCGCCGTCGAAGCGCATGACATAGGCGTAGTCGGAGGCCACCGGTTTGCCGGTGGGCTCGCCCGGCCCTCCCGCGCCGGTCTGCGTGCCGTGGAAAACCGCCGCGGCGACCACTGTGGCCCGATCCGTATCCGTCGCGAAAGCCGTGAGCTCGTACCGCCCGTCCGGGATCGGACCCAGCAGACCTTTCATCCATTCCGCATAGCCGGCCAGCGTCGTGACGTCGGCCAAAGCGTCGGCCTGGCAGGCAAAGCTTGCCCCGTCATGGCAATGGCCCTTGCATGCGTCCCAGCCCCCGCCAGTCTCGCAGGCTTCGAAGAAATCGCGCGCTCTCTGTTCGAGTGTCATGGGTCCGTCTCCCTGTTGAAGGTGGGAGCAGGATGCGCCCGAGGCGCGCAGGCGACTATCGGTCAGATGCAGTAATCTGCGCCCGTGCCCGCAGTATTCTGCTACAGCATCTGCAGGATTGCCCGATCATTCTCGCTGCCGCAGGATCGGAAGAAGCCGTGCCGAAGGATGTGCCACCCCAGTGTCCCCCGACGAAATCCTCAGCCCCCGCGAGATCGAGATCGCAAGCGCCTATGCGCAGGGCGACACCTATCAGGTGATCGCGGCCCGGCTGAATATCGCTCCCTCGACGGTGCGGACGCATCTGGCCACGATCTATCGCAAGCTCGAGGTCTCCTCGAAACTGGACCTGCATGCCCGGCTTGGTGGTACGTTGCCCGAGGCCGACGTGCAGACAGACCATGCCGCCGTCATTTCGGAACTGGCACTCAGCCTCGAGGACTCGCTGCGCCGCGAGCAGGCGTTGGCCGAGGTGCTGCGCATCATCAGCCGCGCGCGCGGCGATATCGACGCTGTGATGCCGGCGATCCTCGGCTTTGCGCTGGAGTTGTGCGAGGCCGAATTCGGCATTCTTTTCGAGCATCACGGACAGCGGCGCTATTCAGCCAGCCATACGCGGGGCATTCCGAAGCCGTTCCGGGACTGGCTCGACATCCAGGGCGTCTTCGCGGCCAGCCCGCGCACGGGTCTGGGCCGCGTGGCGACAAGTCGTGGCGTCGTGAACATCTACGACGTCCGGGCCGAGGAGATATTTCAGACCGACGATCCGCTTCGCTACGCCACCGCGATCCTCGGCGGCGCGCGATCCTTTGTCGCCATTCCGATGATGTCCGGCGACGCGCTGGTCGGCGCTTTCACGATCTACCGGCAGAGCGTCCGCCCCTTCGGTGCGCAGGCCACCGCCCTGGCCCAGACCTTTGCCGACCAGAGCGTCATTGCGCTGGACAATGCGCGCATGATCGCCGCCCTGCGTCAGAAGGCAGCGCAGGCATGAGCGCCGCAGGGGCATCGCTCAGTCCCCGTGAGCGTCAGATTGCCGAGGGCTTCGCCGGCGGCGAGACCTGCCAGCACATCGCGGACCGCCTGAACCTCGCACCCTCGACGGTGCGTACCCATCTCGCAACGATCTGCCGCAAGCTCGGCGTCTCCACGAAACTGGACCTGCGCAGGCAGATCGAAGACGCGACGGCCGCCGATCCGCCGGCGGAACTGCCGCCGCGCCCCGACAAGCCCTCGATCGCCGTGCGCGCCTTCGAGAACATGTCGGACGATCCCGGGCAGGAATTCTTCTCGGACGCCATCACCGCCGACATCATCACTGCCCTGTCGCGATCGCCCTGGCTTTTCATCATCGCCCGTAACACGACCTTTACCTACAAAGGTGAGAGCCTTTGAGGGCTTCTCGGGTAAACCGCCCCAAATCCCGACTGCCGTCTGGATCAACCCGCCCAAGAAAACGGAGCCAGCACAAGCCTAAACTCAAAAACCAACTGTCTCAAAGTCGTTGACACGTTCCGGGGGATGACCTTTGCACCGCGCCTGCGCGACTTTCCTGACCGGCGGTTGGCATGCTTCGGCAGTGCGAAGGCGTGCCCCACCCTGTCACCCCTCATCGGGAGGCCAATCAACGAAGAGGTGATCCGCCAGTATTGGGGCGATATCATGCGACTCGCGGCCAGCATCCGCGACAAGTCTCTGAAACCGTCTGAAATCCTGCGCAAGCTTGGAGCGTACCGCCAACAAAACCGGCTCTACCTTGCCTTGGGTGAAATCGGCCGGATCGAGCGCACGCTCTTCATGCTTGACTGGATCGAAAACGCCGACCTGCGCATGGAATGCCACGCAGGCCTTAACAAGGGTGAAGCGCGACACTCGCTGGCGCGGGCTGTCTTTGCCCACTCACAAGGGCGCATTCATGATCGCTCTGACGCCGCCCAACAGAAGCGGGCCATGGCGCTCAACCTCGTCATCGCCGCCATCACGTTCTGGAACACGGTCTACATGGACAAGGCCGCTAGCCACCTCGCGCAGACCAACCAGCTCTACGACGTCAAGCTGCTTGCCCACACATCGCCCCTCGGCTGGGAGCACGTCATCCTATCTGGCGACTTCGATTGGCATTCCGGGGCCGCAGAGCGCAAAATTGCGCGACCACTGAACATCAGGCCAACCAGAGACTGGGGAACCTGATTGTGTTCGCTGAAAGTTCCTCCTTAGCGTGGTTCTACGAAGAAACCTTCCGATGAGGCCTGCTGGCCATCGACGGCAAGACGCTGCGCCGCGCCTTCGACCGCGCGGCGAACCGCTCGGCGCTGCATGTCGTCACCGCCTTCGGGGCGGACGCGCGGCTCAGCGTCGGCCAGCGCGCCGTCGCTGCGGGCGAGAACGAGATCACCGCGGCCCGCGCGCTGCTGGCGACGCTCACGCTGGGCGGCGCGGCTCGGTCACCGGCGACGCCATCCACGCCCAGGCCGAGACGGCGCAACTGGTGCTCGACCGCGGCGGCGACTGGCTCTTCGCGCTCAAGGCCAACCGTCCGGCCATGCTGGAGGCCGTCGCCGCCTTCTTCGCCGACCCGCCCGCGCCGTTGGAGGCTTTCACCACCACCGACGCCGACCACGGCCGCATCGAGACCCGCCGCCATCGCGTAACCCACCGCGTGGACTGGCTGTTCGGTGATCGCGCCGAACCGGGCGCCCCCGCCATGCCGGGGCTCGCCATGCTGGCCTGCGTCGAGGCCGTGCGCGACGACGGCGCGCCATCCACCCGCTACTACCTCTCCTCCGCCTGCCTGTCGCCCAAGGACTTCGCCCGCGCCGTCCGATCCCACTGGGCCATCGAGAACAGCCTTCACTGGGTCCTCGACGTGACCTTCGACGAGGACGCCGCCCGAAACCGCGCCGACAACGGCCCGGAAAACCTCGCCATCCTCCGGCGCCTCACCCTCAACCTCCTGAGAACCGCGCGGCCAAAGCTCCCCGTAAGCCGAAAGCGAAAACGATCAGGATGGTCCGACGCCTTCGCCAGAACCGTCATCGGCCAAATGCGATAGCCCTGTTATCAACCTGGACATCGGTTGCCAGACTGGGCAATTATGGGAAGAGGGTCTCTTGCTTGGCCGAGTAAGTGTAGGCCGCCTAGGACTCGGTCATGCGTCACGCCGCCTGCGCCGCCTTTCCCGCCTCCACCGCCGCGAACAGATAGTCCGCGCTGCGCGTCGGCCGAGGCCTTCAGGATGAAGCGCTTGTCGCCGCGCAGCACGCTGAGCCAGGACTGCACATAGGCCGCATGGTCCTCGATGTGGCCGGGCCCTCCGTGCCAACAAGCGTGAGACATCTGACTGTCTGAAGTTTACACTCGAGGGCGCAGGAGAACGATCTGATGGTTATGCCCGAACGCCTTGCTTCCGTCGTGCCTTCCTCGCCCGAGAGTTCTGCATCAGCGGCGGC
>CAZOZE010000281.1:0-13262 GCA_964584215.1 uncultured Rhodobacterales bacterium | reverse complement strand
TGCCGCCGCTGGCGCTGCCCAGCCTCGACCCGGCGCTGTGGTCGTCGCTGGCGGTGTCGGCGCTGCTGATCTCGGTGGTGGGCTTCGTCGAATCGGTCTCGGTGGCGCAGACGCTGGCCGCCAAGCGCCGCCAGCGCATCGCGCCCGATCAGGAGCTGATTGGCCTCGGCGCCGCCAACATCGGCGCGGCGTTCACCGGCGGTTTTCCGGTGACCGGCGGCTTCGCGCGCTCGGTGGTCAACTTCGACGCGGGCGCCGAGACCCCTGCGGCGGGGGCGTTCACGGCGGTCGGCATCCTGCTCGCCGCGCTGCTGCTGACGCCGCTGCTGCACTTCCTGCCGGTGGCGACGCTGGCGGCGACGATCATCGTCGCGGTGCTGAGCCTGGTGGACCTCGGCGCGCTGCGCCGCACATGGGTCTATTCGCGCCCCGATTTCGCCGCGCAACTGGCCACCATCGCGCTGACGCTGGGTTTCGGCGTCGAGGCGGGGATCCTGGCGGGGGTGGGGCTGTCGATCTTCCTGCACCTCTACACCAGTTCGCGCCCGCATGTGGCGGTGCTGGGCCTCGTGCCGGGCAGCGAGCATTTCCGCAACATCCGCCGCCACAACGTGGTGACGGCGCCGCATGTGCTGATGATGCGCATCGACGAGAGTCTTTATTTCGCCAACGCGCGCTTTCTGGAGGATCATGTCGCCGACGCGGTGGCGGCCGACCCGGCGCTGCGCCATGTCGTGCTGATGTGCTCAGCGGTGAACGAGATCGACGCCTCGGCGCTGGAGAGCCTCGAGGCCATCGACCAAAGGCTCACGGCGGCGGGCCTGCGGCTGCATCTGTCGGAGGTGAAGGGGCCGGTGATGGACAGGCTGAAGCGCACCGATTTCCTCGACCATCTGTCGGGCGACGTGTTCCTGACCCAGTACGACGCCTTCCACGCGCTGGCCCCGGAGGTCGCCGACGCCGCGCGGCGGGCGGAGCGGCGCGACACTGCGCGCGCGCAGGCCGCGCAGTGAGCACGCCGGAGACGCTGGCGGCGCTGGAGCGCGTCACGCCCGGTTGGTCCCCCGGGCTGCGCCGCGAGGTGGTGACGCGCTCGGGCCGCGTCAGCCGCGGCGACGGCCAGCGCCTGTTCGGCCCCGGCGACCGCGCGCAAGGCTATATCATTCCGCTGAAGGGCGCGGTGCGCGTCGAGCACATGGGCGAGAGCGGGCGGTCGGTGGTGCTGTATCGCGTCGCGCCCGGCGACACCTGCGTGATGACCACCGCCTGCCTGATCACCGGCGCCGCCTATCAGGCCTGGGGCTACGCCGAGGGCGATGTGGAGGCGCTGGCGCTGAGCGCGGCGGCGTTCCAGGAGCTGCTCGACACCGACCGCGAGTTCCGCGCCATGGCCTTCGCGGTGTTCGCCGCGCGCATCCGCGAGCTGGTCGAGGTGATCGACGAATTGCTGCTGCACCGTGTCGATCTGCGGCTGGCGGTCTGGCTGGCCGAACGCGCGCCCACCGTCGCCGCCACCCATCAGGCGATCGCGGGCGAGCTGGGCACCGCGCGCGAGGTGGTGTCGCGCATCCTGAAGGACTTCGAGCGGCGCGGCTGGATCGCGCTGGCGCGCGGCGAGATCGCGGTGGGCGATCCCGGCGCGCTGAAACAGTTCGCCGCCCAGCGCTGAGCGTGACGCCGTCACAGACTGCGCCGCGCGACAGGCGCATCATTCTTATGCGAATCATCGCATGTCACAGGAGGGACATCATGCAGTTCACCACCAACGTCGGCTCGACCGACCGCATCGTGCGCATCGTCGCGGGTCTGGCGCTGATCGCGCTGGCGCTGACCGGGACCATCGGCGTCTGGGGATGGATCGGCGTCGTGCCGCTGGCCACCGGCTTCATGAAGTTCTGTCCGGCCTATTCGATCTTCGGGATCAAGACCTGCAAGGAATGCTGAGCGGGCGCTAGAGGGAGAAAGATCATGCGCCGCCTGTGCATCGCCGCCACGCTCGCCCTCTGCGCCGTCGCGGCGGGGGCGGGCGAGATACGGTCGAGCGTGGACGCCGCCGCCGTGCCGCAGGGCAAGGCGACGCCGCTCGGCCTCTATCTTGCGCCCGCCGACGCCCATGCGGCGCTGACCGCCGATCCCTCGATCCTGTTCATCGAGGTGCGCGATCCGGTCGAGGTCAGCTTTGTCGGCCACCCCGACGGCATCGACGCCAATGTGCCGCTGGAGGTCGTCAGCCACCGCTTCGACCCCAAATCCGGCGGCTATGTCGCCGAGATGAACCCCGATTTCTTGGCGCAGGTGGACGCCGTCGCCGCGCGCGAGGGGGTGGGCCGCGACGCGACCGTATTCGTCACCTGCCGTTCGGGCGCGCGCTCGGCGGCGGCGGCGCGGCTGCTGATCGCGGCGGGCTATACCGACGTCTGGAACCTCGTCGATGGGTTCGAGGGCGACAAGGACCGCGCCAGCGGCGCGCGCAGCGTCAACGGCTGGCGCAACGCCGGGCTGCCGTGGTCCTACAAGATCGCGGCCGAGGCGGCCTGGTCGGCCCCCTGAGCGCCTGCGCGGCGGGGCTGGACCGCGCCGCGCGCCGTCGCATATGTCTCCCTGCGCGGGCGATGGCCCCGGAGGGACGATCATGCGAGTTCTGCTGACGGCGCTCGTGCTGAGCGCGGCTCTGGGCGGCTGCGTCGCCTACACCGTCGCATCCACCGCCGTCTCGGTGACGGCGACCGCCGTGGAGACCACGGTGGACGTGGCGGCGGGCGCGGTGGATCTGGCGGTCGGCGGCGACGACGACTGAGCGGGCCCCCCTCCCGTCCGCCCGTTTTCGCGGAAGAACGGCCGCAAGACCGCACCGCCTGGCCGCCACGCCCCCGGCGCGAAAGGCGACCGGCGCGCGCGCCTGTCGCAAGCCGCTCCATGCCGCACCGTCATGCCGTGGCTTGACCGGTGCGGATTTCGCCGCAATCCGCGTTACATCAACACCACGCTGCAAGGGCGCCACGCCGCGCCGACAGGAGCGTGGCGGCTGCGGCGCAAGGGCTCGGTCGCCTGACAGGGCGCAATCCCTGAAAAGGCGCAATCGCCGCGAAAATTCTTTACTCGCGGCATGTTTTCGAGATTTCTATCGGCACGCAGCGGCGTGAACGGGCCTCCCGCCCTCGAAGCGGGCCCGAAGAGGCGGGATCATGAGCGAGCACAGAGTTCGGAACATGCAGGAGTTCGCCGCGCTGAGCGGGGTCTCCCGTCCGACCGTGTCGAAATACTTCAACGATCCCGCCAGCGTTCGCCAGACGACGCGCGAGCGCATCGAGGCGACGCTGCGGCGCTGCGACTTCCGGCCCAACATCTTCGCCGTCAACCAGAACCGCAACCTGACGAAGAACGTCGGCATCGTGGTGCCCTATCTCGCCGACCCGTTCTTCGCGGAGATTGCGCGCATCATCGAATTGCGCTGCCTCGAAGCCGGGTATTCGCCGATTCTTTGCAGCGCGCATGGCGAGCGCAAGCTGGAGAACGACATCATCGCGTGGCTGACCGCGCTGAAGCCTGCGGGCGTGTTCTTCGCGCCGCTCGGCCGGTTGTCCGACCGGTCGGCGCTTGAAAGATTCTGCCGCGACGTGCCCACCGTATTGTTTGACAGCAACATCGCGGATATGGGCGAAGCCTTTGTCGGTTCTGACAATTTCAGCTTTGTGGCGCAGACCGTCGCCTATCTCCGCCAGACCGGGTCTCCGCCCTGCTTCTTTGAGATGCGCAACCCGGCGAACCCCAACGCCAACAAGCGGCGCAACGCATATCTCAGGGTGATGCAGGACGCCGGACTCGAGCCGGTCGTCGTGAAGGTCGAGGGCGAGGGATGGGGCTTCGAGGAGATCGGGCGTCGCGGCGCGCATGAGCTGATCGCCTCCCGGCGGCTTGCGACCGACACCGTGCTGTGCAGCAACGACCGGCTCGCCATCGGCTTTCTCGCGGCCTGCTACGAGCGCGGGCTGCGCGTGGGGCGCGGCGAGGGATGCGCGCTTCGGGTGGCGTCGCATGACGACCATCCATTCTCGCGGTTCACCTGTCCCTCGCTCACCACGGCGGCGCATGACTATGAGGCCGTGGCCGACAAATGCATGGAGACGCTGTTTTCCCTGATCGAGGCGGGCGGGCGATTCCAGAGCCGCACCGAGACCCTGATCCCGGCGAGGCTGGTCCTGCGCGCATCCGCGTGACGCAAATTTATTGACGCGCGTAAAGAAATTCGTTGACCGCCGGCGATGTCGCGCCCTAGCATCCGCATAACAAGAAACCACATCAGGGAGGATACCGATGTCCACGACAACCGCGCTGCGCGCGTCCTCGGCCGTTGCGCTCTGCCTTTTCGCGTCCGTCGCCGCCGCGCAGGACACGACCATCACCATCGCGACCGTCAACAACGGCGACATGATCCGCATGCAGCGCTACACGGATCGGTTCACCAGCGAGACCGGCGTCGGCGTCGAGTGGGTCACGCTCGAGGAAAACGTGCTCCGTCAGCGCGTCACGACCGACATCACCACCAATGGCGGTCAGTTCGACATCATGACGATCGGCATGTACGAGACGCCGATCTGGGGCGCCAACGGCTGGCTCGTGCCGCTCGACGACCTGTCGGCGGAATACGACGTCGGCGACATCCTGCCCGCGATGCGCGACGGCCTCAGCCATGACGGCACGCTCTACGCCGCACCGTTCTACGGCGAAAGCTCGATGGTCATGTACCGCACCGACCTCATGGAGAAGGCCGGGCTGACGATGCCCGAGGCCCCGACCTGGCAGGTCATCCGCGAGGCTGCGGCGGCGATGCACGACCCCGAAAACGAAGTTTACGGCGTCTGCCTGCGCGGCAAGCCCGGCTGGGGCGAGGGCGGCGCCTTCATAACGGTGACGGCGAACTCCTTCGGCGCGCGCTGGTTCGACGAGGACTGGAACGCCCAGTTCGACACGCCGGAATGGGAGCAGGCGCTCGGCTTCTTCGTCGATCTGATGAACAGCTATGGCCCGCCGGGCTATGCGACCAACGGCTTCAACGAGAACCTGTCGCTGTTCCAGCAGGGCAAATGCGGCATGTGGATCGACGCCACCGTGGCCGCGTCGTTCGTGACCAACCCCGCCGACTCGGCGGTCGCCGAGCATGTCGGCTTCGCCCTGGCGCCCGACACCGGGCTGGGCAAGCGGTCGAACTGGCTGTGGGCGTGGGCGCTGGCGATCCCGGCCGGCACGCAAAAGGCTGACGCGGCGCGGCGGTTCATCGAGTGGGCGACGTCGAAGGACTACATCGAGCTCGTCGCGGAGAACGAGGGCTGGGCCAACGTGCCGCCGGGGGCGCGCCGTTCGCTCTACGAGACCCCGGAATATCAGGCCGTGCCGTTCGCGCAGATGACGCTTGACTCGATCAACGCGGCAGACCCGACGAATCCGACCGTCAAGCCGGTCCCCTACGTCGGCATTCAGTTCGTCGCCATCCCCGAGTTCGCCGGCATCGCCACCGAGGTGAGCCAGGAGTTCTCGGCGGTCTACGCCGGTCAGCAGACCGTGCGGCAGGCGCTGGACAAGGCGCAGGCGCTGACCAACGACGCGATGGAGGCGGCGGGCTACCGCTGACGCCCCTCGCCGCACGATGCGCGGCGGGCGCAAAGGCGCCCCCGCGCATCATCAGGCTCCCTGCCCGTTCGTCACCGCGCCACGCAGGCCGCAGCGTCCACAGGAGAGGTCTATCCATGGCGACCCGGCATTCCCGCTCCGCAGCGCGACTGATGATGGCGCCGGCCGTGATCCTGCTGCTTGGCTGGATGCTCGCGCCGCTGACCATGACGCTCTATTTCTCGTTCAAGCGCTACCTGCCGATGCGCGGCGATTCGCTCGGACGCGGCCTCGACTGGGTTGGGTTCGAGAATTACGTCCGCTTCATCAACTCAAGCTCGTTCTGGCCCAGCGTGCAGGCGACGCTGCTGATCGTCGGCGGCGTTCTGGCGATCACCCTTGTGCTGGGCGTGTTGCTGGCGGTCCTGCTCGATCAGCCGATGTGGGGGCAGGGGATCGTGCGCATCCTCGTGATCGCGCCGTTCTTCGTGATGCCCACGGTCTCGGCGGTGGTGTGGAAGAACATGTTCATGGACCCGGTGAACGGCATGTTCGCGCATCTGTGGCTGTTCTTCGGAGCCGAGCCGGTGTCGTGGCTGTCGGACGCTTCGGTGCAGTCGATCATCCTGATCGTGTCGTGGCAATGGCTGCCGTTCGCGACGCTGATCCTGCTGACCGCGATCCAGTCGCTCGACAGCGAGCAGCTGGAAGCCGCCGAGATGGACGGCGCGCCGGTTCTCTCCCGCTTTATCCACATCGTGCTGCCGCATCTGGGCCGGGCGATCACGATCGTCATTCTGATCCAGACGATCTTTCTGCTGTCGATCTTCGCCGAAATCTTCGTGACCACCGGCGGCTCGTTCGGCACGCGCACTCTGACCTACCTGATTTTCCAGCGCGTGGTGGACAGCCAGAACATCGGGCTGGGGTCGGCGGGCGGCGTCTATGCGATCATCCTCGCCAACATCGTCGCGCTGTTTCTGATGCGCATCGTCGGCAAGAATCTGGACCGATAGGGGGCGACCATGGCGCGCGCAGTCTCCACCCGCCGCAAGCTCGCGACCACCGCCGTCGCGTGGCTGATCGGGCTGCTGATCTTCTTTCCGATCTACTGGACCATCCTGACGAGCTTCAAGACCGAGGCGCAGGCGATCAACAACCCGCCGCTGTTCTGGAGCTTCGACTTCACGCTGGAGAACTACGCCATCGTGCAAGAGAGGTCGGACTATATGCGCTTTCTCTGGAATTCGGTGATCATCGCAGGCGGATCGACCTTGCTGGGGATTCTGGTCGCGGTCCCCGCCGCATGGTCCATGGCCTTCGTGCCCTCGCGCCGGACCAAGGACATCCTGCTCTGGATGCTCTCGACCAAGATGCTGCCGGCGGTCGGCGTGCTCTACCCGATCTCGCTGCTGTTCGTTCAGTTCAACCTGCTCGACACCCGGATCGGCCTGGTCCTCGTGCTGATGCTCATCAACCTGCCGATCATCGTCTGGATGCTCTACACCTATTTCCGCGAAATCCCGGGCGACATCCTCGAAGCCGCGCGGATGGACGGCGCCGGGCTGCGGCAGGAGATCCTCTACATCCTGACGCCCATGGCCATCCCCGGCATCGCCTCGACGGTCCTGCTCAACATCATCCTGGCGTGGAACGAGGCGTTCTGGACGCTCAACCTGACCGCCGCCCAGGCCGCGCCGCTGACGGCCTTCATCGCCAGTTACTCCAGCCCCGAGGGCCTGTTCTACGCCAAGCTCAGCGCCGCCTCGACCATGGCGATCGCGCCGATCCTGATCCTCGGCTGGTTCAGTCAGAAGCAACTCGTTCGCGGCCTGACCTTCGGCGCGGTGAAATAGCGCGCCGCCGGATAACGGGAGTAAAACCAGCATGGGACGCATCACGCTCGACAAGGTGAGCAAGTCGTTCGGCGATGTGGAGGTCATCCGCCCGCTGGACCTGACCATCGAGGACGGGGAGTTCGTGGTCTTTGTCGGCCCCTCGGGCTGCGGCAAGTCCACGCTGCTGCGGCTTATCGCCGGGCTGGAGGACGTCAGTTCGGGCGCGATCCGCATCGACGGGCGGGACGCGACGGGCGTGCCGCCAGCCCGGCGCGGCCTCGCCATGGTGTTTCAGTCCTACGCGCTCTACCCGCACATGTCCGTGCGCAAGAATATCGCGTTTCCGCTCCGCATGGCCGGGCTCGACGCCGCCGAACAGAATCGGCGCGTTTCGGCGGCGGCCGAGGTGCTGAACCTGACCGACTATCTGGACCGGCGTCCCGGACAGCTTTCGGGCGGTCAGCGCCAGCGTGTCGCCATCGGCCGCGCGATCGTGCGCGAACCTTCGGCGTTTCTGTTCGACGAGCCGCTCTCGAACCTCGACGCGTCGCTGCGCGTCGGGATGCGGCTGGAGATCTCCGAACTGCACAAGCGGCTCGCGACGACGATGATCTATGTCACCCACGACCAGATCGAGGCGATGACCATGGCCGACAAGATCGTGGTGCTGCGCGCGGGCGTCATCGAGCAGGTCGGCGGTCCGCTGGAGCTGTATCGCGCGCCGCAAAACCTGTTCGTGGCGAGCTTCATCGGCAGCCCGAAGATGAACCTGATCGGCGGAGACATCGCCGCCGGACACGGCGCCGCGACCATCGGCGTCCGCCCGGAGCACATAACGGTCTCGTCCGAAGCGGGCGACTGGCGCGGCGTGGTCGGCGTCTCCGAACACCTCGGCTCGGACACCTACTTTCACGTCGCCTGCGAGGGCGTCGCCGCGCCGGTGACGGTGCGCGTGGGCGGCGAGGTCGATCTGCGGTACGGCGACAGCGTCTGGCTGACGCCCGACCCCGGCCAGCTGCACAGGTTCGATGGAGAAGGGCTTCGCATCGCATGAAACGTCTGGCGGGGAAGAAGGCGCTGATCACCGGCGCGGCGCGCGGCATCGGCCGCGCTTTCGCCGAGGCCTATGTGCGCGAAGGCGCGCAGGTGGTGATCGGCGACATCGACATCGACCGCGCCCGCGCGTCTGCGGCCGAGATCGGCGAGGACGCGATCGCCGTCGAGATGGATGTGACCCGGCAGCAGAGCATCGACGCCGCTGTGGCCGCAGCCGTCCGGGCTTTCGGGCGGATCGACATTCTGATCAACAACGCGGCCGTCTTCACCGCCGCGCCCCTCGTCGGGATCGACCGCGCCGATTACGCGCGCGTCTTCGACATCAACGTGGCGGGCGCGCTTTTCACCATGCAGGCGGTCGCGCGCCACATGATCGACAACGGCGTGCGCGGCCGGATCATCAACATGGCGAGCCAGGCGGGCCGCCGCGGCGAGCCGCTCGTCGCCGTCTATTGCGCCAGCAAGGCGGCGGTCATCAGCCTGACGCAGTCGGCGGGACTGAACCTGATCGCGCACGGCATCAACGTGAACGCGATCGCGCCGGGCGTCGTCGATGGCGAGCATTGGGACGGGGTCGATGCGTTCTTCGCGAAATACGAAGGCAAGGCCCCGGGCCAGAAAAAGCGCGAAGTGGCCGCGGCGGTGCCCTATGGCCGCATGGGCAGGGCCGAAGACCTGACCGGCATGGCCGTTTTCCTCGCCAGCGATGAAGCCGAATATATCGTCGCGCAGTGCTATAACGTCGATGGCGGCCAATGGATGAGCTGATGACAGAGCGTGACGGGCGCCCGGTTCCCCTTCGCGACGCCACGCTGGCCGCGCTGCCGGAGCAGATCCTTCGGCCGCGCTACGACCGCAGCCTGCTGACGCCGGGGATCGTGCATATCGGGCTGGGCAATTTCCACCGCGCCCATCAGGCGTGGTATCTCCACCGGCTGATGCAGGACGGCGACGCCTTCGACTGGGCGATTCTCGGCGCGGGCGTGCGCCCCTACGACGCCGCGATGCGCGAAAGGCTGCTCGCGCAGGACTGCCTGACGACGCTGATCGAACTGGCGCCCGATCACCGCTCGGCCGAGGTGACGGGCGCGATGATCGGCTACCTCCCCATCGCGCAGGACAACGGCCCGCTCATCGGCGCCATGGCCGATCCGCGCATCCGCATCGTCGCGCTGACCGTGACCGAGGGCGGGTATTACCTCGATCCCGCGACAGGCGGCCTCGACCTCGGCCATCCCGACATCCGCCATGACGCGGCGCATCCCGGCCACCCGCGCACCGCCTTCGGCGCCATGGTCGCGGCGCTTCGGCTGCGGCGCGCGGCGGGGCATGTCCCGTTCACCGGCATGTCCTGCGACAACCTGCGCGGCAACGGCGCCATCCTGCGGCAGGCGGTGACCGGGCTGGCCCGGATGACCGACCCGGACCTGGCCGACTGGATCGGGGCTGAAAGCGCCTTTCCCAATTCCATGGTGGATTGCATCGTGCCCGCCACGGGCGCGGCGGAATGCGCCCTCGTCCGCGAGATGGGCGTCGCCGACGCCGCGCCCGTCACGCACGAGAACTTCCGCCAATGGGTGATCGAGGACGCCTTCTGCGCGGGCCGTCCGAACTGGGATCGGGTCGGCGCCAGCTTCACGTCGGACGTGCACCCCTACGAGATGATGAAAATCCGCATCCTCAATGCGGGCCACCAAATTCTGGCGAACGCGGGCGAGCTTCTGTCCGCGCCGACCATCGCCGACTGCATGGCGCATCCCGCGATCTCCGCCATGTTTCGCAAGGTGCAGACCGAACATATCCTGCCCCGCGTCAACGCCGTGCCGGAGGCCGCGCCGGCGGACTATCTGGCGCTGATCGAGCGCCGCTTCGCCAATCCCGCGATACGCGACACGACCCGGCGCGTGGCCTTCGACGGCTCCTCCCGTCACACGGGCTTTCTGCTGCCGATCCTGCGGGAAGCCATCGCGGTCGGCGACGCGGTGGACGGGTTCGCGCTGGTGGAAGCCCTGTGGGCGCGCATGTGCGCGGGCCGCCGCGAGGACGGTTCCGCCATCGAGCCCAACGACCCGAACTGGGCGGCGCTGACGGCGGCGGCCCATGCGGCGAGGGCGCGCCCGCTCGCCTGGCTGGAACAGCCGGCGGTGTATGGCGGTCTTTGCGGGGAGGTGCGGTTTGCGCAGGCTTTCGAGCGCTGGCTGTCGGTGATCTGGCGGGACGGAACGGCGGCGGCGCTGACCGCCTACACAGCCGGTCGCCAAGACTAGCGCGCCGCCGGAAAACGGGGCGCCGACAAGCGCGGCGCCCGGCGGCGAGAGGGCTGGCCGCAAACCGTTCCTCCGGCGGGACGCGCGGCCCCGCGCGCGCCGGTCCGGCTCAGCCGGCGCCGTCTCCGCCCGTCCCGTCCCGCCTGACCCAGCCGCCATCGTCGCGTTGCGCCCAATAGACGCAGGCGCAGCCTGCGTCCCGGGCGAGCCGCCATTGCGCGCGCGCCTGCGCGACGGCGGCGGCGTCGTGGCCGTTGAACAGGGTCGCCACGCGCTGGAACGCGGCGAACTCCGCCGCCAGCGCCAGCGCGCCGTCCACCACGAACAGCACGTCCGGCGCGTTCGGCGTCTCCGGCCCTGCGGTCAGATAGATCGGCTGGCGCTCGGCGAAGCCGTCCCCGGCGGCGCCGTGGGGCAGGAACGCCTCGTCGCGATAGGTCCACAGATGCGCGTTCAGCGCGGCGACGCGCTCGGCGGAGCCCGCGCGCAGCGTCACCCGCCAGCCGCGCGCCAGGCACTTCTCCAGCATCTCCGGCGCCGCCGTCTCCAGCGGCGATGCGGTCAGGTGGTAGAACAGCGCCTCGCCCATCACGCCTCCGCCGCCGTCAGGCACGGCGCCTGCGCCGCCCGCCACAGCGCCAGCGCCGAGGCCGCCGCCGCGATGTCGTCCACCCGCAACAGTTGCGCGCCCGACGCCAGCGCCAGCGCCACGCCCGCGCCGAGCGCGGCGCCGTCGGGCGCGCCGGTCAGATCGGCGGCGACGGCGCAGCCGCTCGCATGCAGCGGCGCCAGCGCCTGCAGGGCCTGCGCGCCGCCGGGGCCGAACACCGGGCCGGGGTCGAGCGCCAGCCGCTCACGCGGGGCGCCCGCGATCATCGCCGCCTCCAGCGCCTGCGTCAGCGCCTCCACCCGCGCCCGGGCGTCGCCGCCGCGCCCGTGCGCCAGCATCGCCGCCGCGCCGCGCGGGATGCGCGCCGCCCGGTCGGCCGGCAACCGCGCCAGCGCGATCGGCGGCGCCGCGCAGGGCGCCGCCAGCGCGCGGGCGCCCCGGGCCTGCGCCGCCGCGCCCGCATGGGCCGAAGCCCCGGACGCCTCGATTTCGACGATCGCGGCGCCCTCCCGCGCCGCGCCGGACGCCGCCACCAGACGCGGCGCCGAAAGCGTCAGCCCGCACAGCGGCGCGCGCGCGGCCGCCAGCCGCGCCAGCGCCGCCGCAGCCTCGGGAAACAGGGCGGCCGCCGCCTCGGTCGGCAGCACTTGCGCCGCCGCGCCGGGCGGCTCCACGCGGACCTGCGAGAACCACAGCCAGCCGCCCGCGAGCCGCGCGCCATGGGCGGCGGGGCCGGGAACGGGGGCGAGGCTCAGGCGGCGGATCATCGCCCAGAGGGTTAACAGGCGCCGGACCCCGGCGCCAAGCGCCTTGCCGCGCGATCGACGGCGCTGCGGCGCAAAACGCGACGGCGGCTCACGATCGGAGAGGCGCTTGATCGGCGTGGCCAAGGCCCGGCGAGGCGTCGCCCGCCGCCTGCGCAAAGATCGGTCGATAAGGGGGGCGATGAGCGCTCCGGCCAGGCCGCCATCGCCGCAGCGTGGAGAGATCCGCCGCCCCGCGCGCCGCCGCGACGAAAAAGGGCCGCGCGGTTTCCCGCGCGGCCCCTATGACTGGCCCGGATGGGTCAGGCGTGGATCACATCATGCCGCCCATGCCGCCCATGTCGCCCATGCCGCCGCCCATGCCGCCGCCCTGGCCCTTCGGCTCGGGCTTCTCGGCGATCATCGCCTCGGTGGTGATCAGCAGACCCGCGACCGAGGAGGCGTCCTCCAGCGCGGTGCGCACAACCTTGGCGGGGTCGATGATGCCGGCCTTCATCAGGTCGCCATAGACCTCAAGCTGCGCGTCGAAGCCGAAGTTCACGTCGCTGGACTCCAGCACCTTGCCCGCGACCACGGCGCCGTCGACGCCCGCGTTCTCGGCGATCTGGCGCAGCGGCGACTGGAGCGCGCGGCGCACGATGGCGATGCCCGCCTTCTGGTCCTCGTTCTCGCCGGTGAAGCCGTCGAGCACCTTGGAGGCGTGCACCAGCGCCACGCCGCCGCCGGGCACCACACCCTCCTGAACCGCGGCGCGGGTGGCGTTCAGCGAGTCATCGACGCGGTCCTTGCGCTCCTTGACCTCGATCTCGGTGGCGCCGCCGACGCGGATCACCGCGACGCCGCCGGCCAGCTTGGCGAGACGCTCCTGCAGCTTCTCCTTGTCGTAGTCCGAGGTGGTCTCCTCGATCTGCTGCTTGATCTGGGCGACGCGCGCCTCGATCTCGGCCTTCTCGCCGTGACCGTCGACGATGGTGGTGTCGTCCTTGGTGATGCGCACCTTCTTGGCGGTGCCCAGCATGTCGAGGCCGACGTTCTCAAGCTTCATGCCGAGGTCGTCGGAGATCACCTGGCCGCCGGTCAGGATCGCGATGTCCTGCAGCATGGCCTTGCGGCGGTCGCC
>CAZOZE010000280.1:0-5811 GCA_964584215.1 uncultured Rhodobacterales bacterium | reverse complement strand
GCGGCGAGAGCCGTGAGTTGTTCTTCTAATGTTCCGTTCCGTTATGTTCCGAAACCCCCCGAATTAAGGCCGTTTGAAGCGAAATGAAAGGGCTATGCCCCCGGATGCTTTCTTGTAAGCTATTGTTTTATATTAGTTATATTTTTCGCACAGTGGTAGAGCACTCCGTTGGTAAGGGAGAGGCCGAGAGTTCGAGTCTCTCCAGCAGCACCATCTCGCGCCTGCCTCACAGCGCCGATCGGCCCCCTTTCGACGCCGTGTTGAACGCGGCTGCCGGCGCGCGCGGCGGGGGGATCGCAAGCCGCCCGGACCCCGCGCCTTGCCGCCTGTCCCGCCCGGTTGTATGACGCCCGCGCCGCCCGCAGGCATTCAGGACCGTCGCCATGCCCCGCCCCAATCCGCGCCTCGTGATGAAATTCGGCGGCACCTCGGTGCGCGACATCGCGCGCATCCGCAACGCCGCGAGCCGGGTGATGCGGGAGATCGAGCGCGGCTATGACGTGGCGGTGGTCGTCTCGGCGATGGCGGGCGAGACCAACAAGCTGGTGGACTGGGTGCGCGAGGCCGCCGCCGCGCCGGGCGAGAAGACGCCGTTCTACGACGCGCGCGAATACGACGCCGTGGTGGCCTCGGGCGAACAGGTCACCGCCGGGCTGATGGCGCTGACGCTGCAGCGGATGGGCGCGCCCGCGCGCTCGTGGCAGGGCTGGCAGATCCCGCTGCGCACCACGGCGGCGCACGGCGCGGCGCGCATCGAGGGCATCGACGCCGAGATGCTCGACCGCAAGTTCGAGGAGGGCCTGCACGCGGTGATCGCAGGCTTTCAGGGCGTCGGCCCCGACGGGCGGGTGACGACGCTGGGGCGCGGCGGCTCCGACACCTCCGCCGTCGCCTTCGCCGCCGCGCTGGGCGCCGAGCGCTGCGACATCTATACCGACGTCGATGGCGTCTATACCACCGACCCGCGCATGGAGCCGCGCGCGCGCCGTCTTGACCGCATCTCCTATGAGGAGATGCTGGAGCTGGCGTCGCTGGGCGCCAAGGTGCTCCAGACCCGATCGGTGGAGCTGGCGATGCGCCACCGGGTGCCGCTGCGGGTGCTGTCGTCTTTCGACGACGGACCGGGAACGCTGGTGTGCGACGAGGAGAACATCATGGAGAGCAATGTGGTCAGCGGCGTCGCGTTCCAGCGCGACGAAGCGAAGGTGACGCTGCTCGGCGTCGCCGACCGGCCCGGCGTCGCCGCCTCGATCTTCGGCCCACTTGCGGAGGCCGGGGTGAACGTGGACATGATCGTGCAGAACATTTCCGAGGACGGGCTGACCGACATGACGTTCTCGACCTCCGCCGAGGATCTGGCGCGCGCCACCGCGACACTGGAGGCCGCGCGCGACGCGATCGGCTTTCGCCGCATCGTCTCGGACGACGACGTGGCCAAGGTCTCGGTGGTCGGCATCGGGATGCGCAGCCACGCGGGCGTGGCGCAAAAGATGTTCTCGGCGCTGGCGGCGGAGGGCGTCAACATCAAGGTCATCACCACCTCCGAGATCAAGGTGAGCGTGCTGGTGGACCGCAAATACCTCGAATTGGCGGTGCGGGCGCTGCACGACGCCTTTGAGTTGCATACCGCCTGAGCACTCGCCTATAGCGGGAGATCGGCAAGAGCTGGAGCGGGCCGCAGAAGCGGCCGCGCGGGGGGAGACCGAGCGCATGACGCCTACGCCAGGCATCGGATCGCGCGCGATGCTGCGCCGCCTGCGTCAGGTGATGGCGGAGCCGGGCGACGGCCAGCAGCGCCTTGACAAGATCACTCAGGTGATCGCGGTCAACATGGTCGCCGAGGTGTGCTCGATCTATCTCAAGCGTGAGCCGCGCGTGCTGGAGCTGTTCGCCACCGAGGGCCTGCGCAAGAGCGCGGTGCACAGTGTGCGGCTGCGCGTCGGCGAGGGGCTCGTCGGCCAGATCGCCCAGCGGGCCGAGCCGCTGACCACCGACGACGCGCCCCACGCGCCGGGGTTCCAGTATCTGCCCGAGACCGGCGAGGAGATCTATCGCGGCTTTTGCGGCGTGCCGATCCAGCGGCTGGGCAAGATCCTCGGCGTGCTGGTGGTGCAGAACACCGCGCGGCGCGCCTATCAGGAAGACGAGATCGACGCGCTGGAGATCGTCGCGATGGTGATCGCGGAGATGGCCGAATCCGGCGCGTTGTCGGCGGGGCGCGAGGTCGCGCGGCGCGGGCCGCTGACCGCGCACGGCGTCGGCGCGGCGGAGGGCGCGGCAATCGGCGTGGCGCATCTGCACGATCCCAAGGTGCTGATCGCCAACCCGATCGTGGACGACGTCGCCGCCGAGCGCACGCGGCTGCGCGACGCGATGGCGGCGTTGCAATCGGAGGTGGACCGGCTGCTCGACACCGACGTGCTGAAAAGCGGCGGCGAGCACCGCGACGTGCTGGAGACCTACCGCATGTTCGCCCACGACAAGGGCTGGCTGCGGCGGCTCGACGAGGCGGTGGCCTCGGGCGTGGTGGCGGAGGTTGCGGTGGAGCGGGTGCAGTCTGCGGCGCGCGCGCGCATGGAGCGGGTGGCCGACCCCTACCTGCGCGAGCGGCTGCACGACCTCGACGACCTCGCCAACCGGCTGTTGCGGCTGCTGAGCGGCGCGCAGTCGCCGCCGCCGCCGGAGAACGCGATCCTGATCGCGCGCTCGATCGGCCCGGCCGAGCTGCTGGAGTTCGGCGGGCGGGTGCGCGGCGTGGTGCTGGAGGAAGGCTCGGCGGGCGGCCACGCCGCCATCGTCGCGCGCGCGCTGGGCATCCCGCTGGTGGTGCAGGCGCATGGCGTGGTGGCCGAGGCCGAGAGCGGCGAGCCGGTGATCGTGGACGGCGACGCGGGCGAGGCGCATCTCCGCCCAGAACAGGGCGTGCTCGACGCCTTCAACGAAAAGCTGGCGCTGGAGGCGGAGGCGAAGACCCTCTACCGCGCGCTGCGCGACGCCCCGGCCGAGACGCGCGACGGGGTGCGGCTGTCGCTCAGCATGAACGCGGGCCTGCCGTCCGACATGGCCAACCTCGCCGAGTGCGGCGCCGACGGCGTCGGCCTCTACCGCACCGAACTGATGTTCATGATCCGCGCCACCATGCCCGGCCGCGACGCGCAGGCGGAGATCTACGCGCGCATCCTCGACGCGGCGCAGGGGCGGCGGGTGGTTTTCCGCACGCTCGACATCGGCTCCGACAAGATCCTGCCCTACATGCGGCGGATCGACGAGGAGAACCCGGCGATGGGCTGGCGCGCGGTGCGCTTCGGGCTGGACCGCCCCCGGCTGATGGCGATGCAGCTTCAGGCGCTGCTGCGCGGCGCAGGCGCGCGGCCCCTGAGCGTGATGTTTCCCTTCGTCGCCGAGCCGTCGGAGTTCCACGCCGCGCGCGCCATGCTGCTGCGCGAGCGCGACCGGCTGGCGGGCCACGGCCACCCCACGCCCGAAATGCTTGAGATCGGCGTGATGCTGGAGACGCCGTCGCTGGCCTTCGCGCCGCAGGCGTTCTTTCGCGCGGTCGATTTCGTCTCGGTCGGCGGCAACGACCTGCACCAGTTCTTTTTCGCCGCCGACCGCGGCAACGAGCGGGTGCGGCGGCGCTATGACACGCTCAACGCCGCCTATCTGCGCTTTCTGCAAGGGGTGCTGGCGCGCTGCGCCGACGCGGGCGCGCCGGTCAGCTTTTGCGGCGAGGCGGCGGGGCGGCCGCTGGAGGCGCTGGCGCTGGCGGCGCTGGGGTTCCGCGCGGTCTCGACCCGGCCCTCGGCGGTGGGCCCGGTCAAGCGGCTGTTGCGCGCCATCGACCTTGGCGAGGCGGCGCGGGTGCTGTCCGACGCGATGGCGCGCGACGCGCCGGTGCGCGACGCGCTCGACGCCTGGGTGCGCGGCGCGCGCGCGCTTGCGCAATGAGGAATTGCGGCTGACGCGCATGGCCGCCGGGGCGGCGTGCGATATACTCTCTCTGCAGATTGATCTGGGAGGATCGCCGTCATGCAGATGCCCGAACCCGATGCGCGCGTGATCGCCCGGCGCGACGAGATCTTGCGGCGGCTTCGCGACGTGCTGCCCGAAGACGCGATCATCAGCGCCGAGGCCGAACTGCGCGCCTATGAATGCGACGCGCTGACCGCCTACCGCTGTCCGCCGCTGGCGGTGATCCTGCCGCGCTCGACGGAGGAAGTCGCCGCCGCGCTGCGCCTGCTCCACGGCATGGGCGTGCCGGTGGCGCCGCGCGGCTCCGGCACGTCGCTGGCGGGCGGCGCGCTGCCGACCGCCGATTGCGTGGTCCTTGGCGTGGCGCGGCTCAACAAGGTTCTGGAGACGAACTATCCCGACCGCTATGTGCGCGTGCAAACCGGCGTCACCAACCTCAGCGTGACCGGCGCGGTCAGCGACGCGGGGTTCTTCTACGCGCCCGACCCCTCGTCGCAGCTCGCCTGCGCCATCGCGGGCAACATCGCGATGAACTCGGGCGGCGCGCATTGCCTGAAATACGGCGTGACCACCAACAACCTGATGGGCGTGACCATGGTCAGCATGGCGGGCGAGGTGATGGAGATCGGCGGCGCGCATCTCGACGCGCCGGGGCTCGACATTCTCGGCGTGCTGTGCGGCTCCGAGGGCCAGCTTGGCGTGGTGACCGAGGCGACGCTGCGCATCCTGCGCAAGCCCGAGGGCGCGCGGCCGATCCTGTTCGGCTTCGAGAGCTCCGAGATCGCGGGCGCCTGCGTCGCCGACATCATCCGCGCGGGGGTGATGCCGGTGGCGCTCGAGTTCATGGACGGCCCGGCGATCCGCGTCTGCGAGGATTTCGCGCAGGCCGGCTATCCGGTCAACGCGGGCGCGCTGCTGATCGTCGAGGTCGAGGGCGGCCCGGCGGAGATCGACGACCAGCTTTCCCGCATCCGCGCAATCGCCGAGCGTCACGCGCCGATGGCGGTGCGCGAGGCGCAGAGCGCCGAGGAGGCGGCGGCGATCTGGCTGGGCCGCAAGTCGGCTTTCGGCGCCATGGGCCAGATCAGCGACTACATGTGTCTGGACGGCACGATCCCGATCGGCGCCCTGCCCCATGTGCTGCGCCGGATCGGCGAGATGAGCGCCGACTACGGCCTCGGCGTCGCCAACATCTTTCACGCGGGCGACGGCAACATGCACCCGCTGATCCTGTTCGACGCCAACAAGGCGGGCGAACTGGAGAAATGCGAGGCGTTCGGCGCCGACATCCTGCGGCTGTGCGTCGAGGTCGGCGGCTGCCTGACCGGCGAGCATGGCGTGGGCGTGGAGAAGCGCGACCTGATGGACGTGCAGTTCACGGCCGACGACATGACCGCGCAGATGGCGGTCAAGGACGTGTTCGACCCCGATTGGCTGCTCAACCCCGGCAAGGTGTTCCCGCTCGCCACGGTCGCGGCGCACCGGATGGCGGCGGAATGAGCGACGGCGTGGGACACCTGAACGTCGCCCGTCTGCGCCACGGGTGGGACGATCCCCGCTCCGCCGGTTTCGTGGACGCCGTCGGCGCGATCAACCGGCTGGCCGAACGCAGCGCGGGCTTTGTCTGGCGTCTGAGCGACGAGGCCGCCAGCGAAGGCCGCGCAGACACCGGCGAGGCTTTTGGTGATCCGCGCGTGATCTGGTCGCTGTCGGTCTGGACGTGCGTCGATGCGCTGCGCCACTTTGTCACCCGAACCGCGCATGGCGCCTTCCTGCGCCGCCGGTCCGAGTGGTTCGCGCCGATGCCCGGCCCGACCTACGTCATCTGGCCGACCACCC
>CAZOZE010000279.1:0-9984 GCA_964584215.1 uncultured Rhodobacterales bacterium | reverse complement strand
CACCACCGGCACGTCGTCCAGCCCCGCCGCGCGCATCCGGTCCATCACCTCCTTGATCAGCGGCAGGTGCGAGCCGCTGAGGATCGA
Organism: uncultured Rhodobacterales bacterium; assembly: GCA_964584215.1. Taxonomy (GTDB): domain Bacteria; phylum Pseudomonadota; class Alphaproteobacteria; order Rhodobacterales; family Rhodobacteraceae; genus Rubrimonas. The sequence continues at coordinate 9,897 of CAZOZE010000279.1, read as the reverse complement.
CAGGCCGACCACATGCACCGACTCCTCCAGCGCGGCGTTGACGATCTGCGCGGGGGTCAGGCGGATGCCCTCATAGACCACCTCCATGCCGCTGTCGCGCGCGCGCACCGCGATCTGCTCGGCGCCGTTGGAATGGCCGTCCAGCCCCGGCTTGCCGACCAGGAATTTCAACCGCCGCCCCAGCCGCGCCGACACCGCCTCGACCTCGGCGCGCAAGCCCTCCAGCCCCTCGGCGCTCGCCGCCGCCGCCTTGGCGACGCCGGTGGGGGCGCGGTATTCGCCGAACGCCTCGCGCATCGCCGCGCCCCATTCGCCGGTGGTCACCCCCGCCTTCGCCGCCGCGATCGAGGGCGGCATGATGTTGCGGCCCTCGATCGCCGCCGCCTTCAGCGCCTCCAGCGCCGCCGCCACCGCGCTCGCGTCGCGCCCGGCGCGCCAGGCCTCAAGGCGGGCCACCTGATCGGCCTCCACCGCCGGATCGACCACCATGATCGCGCCCTCGCCCGCCGTCAGCGGGCTGGGTTCGGTGGTGGTGTAGCGGTTGACGCCGACCACCACGGTCTCGCCCTTCTCGATGCCCTTAAGCCGCGCCGCGTTGCTCTCGACCAGACGGCCCTTCATGTAGTCGATGGCCGCAACCGCGCCGCCCATCTCGTCGATGCGCGCCAGCTCCGCCCGCGCGCCGTCCTTCAGCGCGGCGACCTTGGCCTCGACCGCCGGGTTGCCGTCGAACAGGTCGTCGTATTCCAGCAGATCGGTCTCCAGCGCCAGCACCTGCTGCATCCTCAGCGACCATTGCTGATCCCACGGGCGCGGCAGGCCCAGCGCCTCGTTCCAGGCGGGAAGCTGCACGGCGCGGGCGCGGGCGCGTTTCGACAGCGTGACCGCCATCATCTCGATCAGGATGCGATAGACGTTGTTTTCGGGCTGCTGCTCGGTCAGCCCCAGGCTGTTGACCTGCACGCCATAGCGAAAGCGGCGCAGCTTCGGGTCGGTCACGCCATAGCGCGTCTCGCAGATCTCGTCCCACAGATCGACGAAGGCGCGCATCTTGCACATCTCGGTGACGAACCGGATGCCCGCGTTGACGAAAAAGCTGATGCGGCTGACCATCTGCGGAAAATCCGCGTCGCTCACCTCGCCCTGCGCCTTGACCTTGTCGAGCACCGCGATCGCCGTGACCAGCGCGAAGGCAAGCTCCTGCTCCGGCGTCGCGCCCGCCTCCTGCAGGTGATAGCTGCACACGTTCATCGGGTTCCACTTGGGCGCTTCGGCATAGCACCACGCGGCGATGTCGGCGATCAGCCGCAGCGACGGCTCGGGCGGAAACACATAGGTGCCGCGCGAGAGGTATTCCTTGATGATGTCGTTCTGCACCGTGCCCTGCAGCTTGCCAAGGTCGGCGCCCTGCTCCTCGGCCACCGCGACATACAGCGCCAGCAGCCACGCGGCGGTGGCGTTGATGGTCATCGAGGTGTTCATCTGGTCGAGCGGGATCTGGTCGAACAGCATCCGCATGTCGCCCAGATGCGAGACCGGCACGCCGACCTTGCCGACCTCGCCCCTCGCCAGCACATGGTCGCTGTCATAGCCGGTCTGGGTCGGCAGGTCGAAGGCGACGGAAAGCCCGGTCTGCCCCTTGGCCAGATTGCCGCGATAGAGCGCGTTGGACTTTTCCGCGGTCGAATGGCCCGCATAGGTGCGGAACAGCCAGGGTTTGTCGCGCGCGGTCATGGCGGTCTCCGGGTCTGAGTCGTCACGGATATGTTGCGCTGCACACTAATCATTGCGCAAGCGCGCGCAAGAAGATTTCTTGCGCCACCCCGGATCGGCAACTTCGTGAGGCGCGAATGAAAAAGGCCGCCCCGGATGCTACGGGGCGGCCCGATCAGGCGCTACAGGCTGGCGGAGGTCAGTTCGCCATCGCCTGCTGCTGCGGCGCCGGCGCGGCCAACTCTGGATAGTTCACCAGCATCGGCGTGCCCATCAGCGGCTTGTTCACGCCCCGGTGACAGGTGGCGCAATTCGCCTTGGGCGCGTCGCCGGTCGGCCCGAGACGATGCGGCGGATAGACCGGCTGCAGCGGGTTGAGATAGGCGTTGTTGAGTTCACGCACCATACGGATGCCATACCAGGCGGTGGTGCGCTGCGGCGGTCCCTGCTCCCACACGTTCATCGACCGGGTGTTGTGGCAGTTGGCGCAGTTCACGCCCAGGCTGGTGGACATGTGGATCATCAGACCGAAAGTATGCTCGGTGTCCTTGATGTTCATGCCGGTGGCGTCGCTGTTCGTCTGCCCCGAGATCACCCGGATGTTGGCGTCGCCCACCAGGTATTTCTCGAACACGCCGCTGGGCAGCGAAGCGCTGGCGACGCGCGGGCTGGAGACGTTCTGGCCGTTGCGCCAGCCGAGCATCCCGGCCTGCACCGGCGTCTCGTCGAACCAGATCGCGCCCGGCACGTTCTGGCCGCGATGGCAGGTGTAGCAGGTGACGCCGGTCTGCTTGACGTGGTCCTGCCACTGCGAATTGACCGTCTGCGTCATCTGGATCATGCGGCGCGACACGACCTTGGTATAGAGGTCGTCGCTGGCGAAGTTGCCGTCCTCGCCGTGGCAATAGGCGCAGCCCTCTTCGGGCGCCACCCATTCGGTGATCGCCGCCATCACGCGGTTGAAGTTGTCGGCGCTGATATGGCCCAGCACCTGCACGTTCTCATAGACCTCGCTGGCGAGCTGGTCGCCCTCGACGAACTCGATCGGCTCGTCGCTCTCCGGGATCGCCTCGACCGAGGCGAGCACCGCCTTGTAAGCGCCGCGCTCGGTCAGCTCCACCATCCCCGTGCCGCGAAAGCCGACCTGGGTCTTTTCGGATTTGAGCGGCAGGCCGAGCGGGCCATAGGCGAAGGCGATCACGAAGCCGACAAGGGTGATCACGACGATCTTGGTCGGGAACCACTCGATGAAGGGCTGCTTGGTCGCCCGCTCCCAGAAGCCGGGATTTTCCTCGCTCATCAGTTGCCTCCCATGGCGGCAGGATCGACCGCGATCGGGTCGTAAACCTGCGGATAGGTCGGGGCGTAGCTGTGCTCGACCGCCCAGAGATACCAGTTGTCAACCACCGTTCCGGTGAGCAGGATGCCGATCCCGCCAGTGATCGGGGTCAGCACGGCGAACCACCACGCCCAGCGGTGGATCGACTCCATCGAGGCGTTGAACCCCATGGTCCAGCGCCAGAACAGCGCCGCGCGCTCGGTGGCGGTGCCGCGATCCACGATCTGGTCGATCTCGCGCTCGCCGCCCAGATGCCCGACCGCAAGGATCGTGCCGCCGTGCATCGCGAACAGCAGGGCCGAGCCGTAGAGGAAGGTGATCGACAGCGCATGGAAGGGATTATAGAACAGGTTGCCGTATTTCAACGAGAACGCCGTGGTCCAGTCGAGGTGCGGGAAAATGCCGTAGGGCACCATCTCGGCCCAGCTGCCCATGGCGATCGGCCGGAACAGGCCCAGCACCAGGATCAGCCAGAACCCCGCCGCGATGCCCCAGGCGACATGGGTGCCCATGCCCAGCGCCAGCGCGCGCTGATAGACCCGGATCCAGAAGCTGATCAGCCCGATCAGGAAGAAGAAGCTGGCGATCATATACCAGCCGCCCTCGTTGAGCGGAATGAACAGCGACAGGCCGTATTTCGCGTTGGGCGGCTCAAGCGACAGCCAGAACAGCTGCCGGATGAACTCGATCGGATCCCAGCCGACCGAGGCCAGCATGTTCAGCCCGATGATGTTGAGCCACAGGGTGAAGCTGACGATGGTCAGCACCCCCATATAGCCGAGGTGGATCGGGCCGAACTGGGCGTAGCCGATCTTGCCGACCAGCCACGACAGGAACGGCTTGCCCGCCCGGTATTCCATGTCGGTCGAGTGGGCGCCCATCTCCAGCGGCCCCCTCGCCTGCACGGCGGTGAATATGTTCTGATACTCTGCCATTTTTCCCGTCCCCGATCAGAAGTTGGCCGGCCAGATCGGCAGGTCGAGCCACCAGTTCCACCACTCGGGCCAGGACTTGGTCCAGAGCGGGCCGCTGATCACGATGCAGACCGCGCTCCAGAACCCGGCGTTCAGCGCCAGGATCAGCCCGACGCGGTGGATGCCCAGCGTGCCGACCGAATAGCCGATGAAGTCGCGGAAGAACGTGTCCTCGTGCTCGGCCTGCTTCACCGCTTCGCCCTTTTGCGGGTTGACGGCGGACAGCACCAGCGAGCCGTGAAAGCCCAGCGCGATGGCGGTCACGAAGAAGAAGCTGACCGCGATCATGTGCGCTGGGTTGTAGTGGAAATGCAGATACTGGTAGCCGACGTTCGACACCCAGTCGAGGTGACTGAAGATGCCGTAGGGAAAGCCGTATCCCCAGGCGCCCAGCAGGAACGGCCGGATCACCACCAGCGTCACATAGGCGAAGATCGCCACGCCAAAGGCGACCGGCACATGATAGCCCATGCCGAGCTTGCGGCAGATCTCGACCTCGCGCAGCGCCCAGCTGACGAAGGCCCCGATGGCGCAGAACGTCACCAGCTGCCAGATGCCGCCGTCGCGCAGCGGCGCGAACGCCAGCCCGTAGCTGATGTCGGGCGGCGCGATGTTGATCGTCCAGGGGTTCCAGGTCTGAACCCCGTCGTGGCCGATGGCGGCCCCCCACAGGATCAGGCCCACCCCGACGATGCTGAAGAAGATCGTCGTGACGCCGAAAAAGCCGACGTAGAGCGGCCCGACCCAGAAATCGAACAGGTCGCCACCGATCAACGTCCCGCCACGGACGCGGTATTTTCTCTCAAAGCTGAGCAAGGCCATGTGTTTCTCCTCCGATCGGTCGCTCAGGGCCGCAGGCCGCCTCCGCAGAACGGAGACGGCGCCGCTTCAGGGTCGCGGCGGGCGGGGCGCGGCCCCGCCCGCAGCTTTGCGTATCGGCTCAGCCGATCAGCGTCTGAGCGAAGGTCGCCAGCGTCGCCGGGTCGAGGCTCGCCACCGGGTTGCCTTCGAGCCAGTTGAACCGGTCCGTGCTCAGCAGCACGAAGTGGATCAGCACCGCGAGCGAGAACAGGAACACCGCCTGCGCCACGAACACGCGGCGGGGATCGAAAACGAGCCAGATCTTGTAGAACTTTTCCATTTTCCGTTCCCCTTCAGCTCAGCATCGTGAGCATGGACGCAGCGTCCTGCAGCGACGCGGTGAAGCCCTGCGGCCCCGCGAGCCACGGGCGCCACAGCCACACCAGGAAGTGGGCGACCACCGCGACGCCGGTGAACAGCACGAAACCCTTCATGTAGATTTCGTGAAGCTCGCGGGCCTCCGCGTCGGTCAGTCCCGACAAGGACGTTTGTTCGTCAGCCATGAAAAGCCTCCGACTGAATGGCCACTAGGGCCGACGCCGCGCATCACCCGCGCGGCAGGGCCCCTGGGCGGTTCACCGCCGAGGGATCGCCGACGGACTTGCGTCCGCAGGCGAATTGCGTCGCCGCTCAGCGCATGAACGCGAACGGCGCGAGGGTGTTGGCGGCCTCGCGGGCCTCGCCGATCACCGATTTTCCCGTGGAGCGCAGCGGCCGCCAGGCCTGCGGCAGCAGCCGCCCGACCAGCGCCAGCGCCAGGAAAAGGGTGAACAGCGCCCCCAGAAGGACGCGGAATTCGAGCCGGTCGCGCTGGCGCAGCTCGGTGTGGTGCGGTCTCGCGATGTCAGCCATGGCGGCTCTCCTCTGCTGCGGCCCTCGTCAGGCCGGTTGGTCCTCAAGCGCGGTCACCCGCGCCACGGTCACGCGCGTCTCGCCCCGCGTCCGCGCGGCCCGCTCCGCCGCGTCGCGCAAGGCTTTCGCGGCGGAGATGCGGGTGAGCACGGGATGGGTCTCGACGATCCTGTCGAAGGCGGCTTTCGCCTCCGGCTCCCAGGGCAGCTCTTCGCGACCGCGGGTGGGTGTGGGGTCCACGCGGTCAAGCTCGGTCCCCAGCGGCAGGATGGCGAACAGCGCATCGAACAGCGCGTTGCACACCTCCTGAATCAGATAAGTCGCCCCGGAATAGCCCATGAACGGCGTGCCGGTGTGGCGGCGGATGATCGCGCCGGGGAACGAGGCGGGGATATACATGCTCCGCCCGCCCGCTTCCGCCGAATACATCCGCTCGTTGTAGCTGCCGAACAGCACCAGCGGCGGGCTGGCCTTGATCGCGGCGCGGATGGCGGCGTTGTCGGGCTTGACCCCGGCGCTGCGCTGGAAGGCGAAGACGCAGGGCAGGCCCATGTCGTTTTCCAGAAAGTTGCGCACGCCGCGCGCGTAGGTCTCGGTCGCGACGATGCCGAAGCTGGCGGTGCCGAAGAAATCCTGCGTCACCGACCGCCACAGATCCCACACCGGCTTGATGGTGGTGTGCTTTTCGCGCTCGATGAACGGCTCGGGGTCCAGCCCGGTCAGCTCGCCCAGCTTGCGCAGGAACAGCGTGGTGCTCTCGATGCCGATCGGCGCCTGCAGATAGGGCCGCTCCAGCGTCTCGCACAACTGCCGCCCGAACTCGCGGTAGAGGCAGACGTTGACCTCCGCCAGCGCCAGCTTGGGCACGTCGGCCAGATGGCTGCCGAGCGGGAACACCATGTTGACCTCGGCGCCGATCCCCTCGATCAGGCGGCGGATCTCGGCCAGGTCGCTGGGCATGTTGAACGTGCCGTAGATCGGGCCGACGATGTTGACCTTCGGCTTGTCGCCGACCTTGCGCGGCTTCACCGGCGGCACCTTCTTGGCGCCGAACTCGGTCCAGAGCCAGGTCATCGCGCGATTGGCGCTCTCCCACTGGTCCTCGTCGATGGTGCGCGGCAGGAAGCGCTTGATGTTGGTGCCCTGCGGCGTGACGCCGCCGCCGATCATCTCGGCGATCGAGCCGGTCACGACCACCGAGGGCAGATCGGGGTCGAGCGTCGCCCAGGCGCGCTTCATCGCGCCTTCGGTGCCGTGCTGGCCGAGTTCTTCCTCGCCTAGGCCGGTCACGCAGATCGGCAACTCGTGCGGCGGCAGCGCGTCGGTGTAGTGCAGCACGGAGGTGACCGGCAGGTTCTCGCAGCCCACCGGGCCGTCGATGATCACCTGCAGCCCCTTGATCGCGGCGAAGGCGTAGACCGACCCCCAATAGCCGCCCGCGCGGTCGTGATCCAGGATCAGCATGGCGCGGCCCCGAAAACCCTCACCCCGACCCTCTCCCGCCGGGCGGGAGAGCGGGCGCAAACGGCGGGACAGGCGCAACACCGCGAGGCCGGGCGCAGGTCGCGATGCGCGCGCCCCCTCTCCCTGTGGCAGAGGGTCGGGGTGAGGGCTTTCAAAGCGCGCGTCATGATCCCACCGCCTCCTCGGAAGCGCGCAGCTTGGCGACCTTGCGGGCGTATTTCGCCTTGAACTCGGGGCGGTCCTGCGGGGTGTCCTCCCAGACGCCGGTGGCATGACCCGTCCCGACGCCCTCGAAGAACGCGCTCATGCGGTCAAAGCGCGCCTGATTGCCCAGCGCGGCGTTGACCACCGTCGCCAGCGACCCGGCGCCCGCAGGCCCCATCAGCGGGCGGGCGGAGATGAGGTTGGTGAAGTAGAGGCCGGGGCGCGACGCCTCCTTGGCGTGCTGCACCACCGGCGTGGTGCCGATGGCCAGATCGGGGGCGAATTCCTCGACCGCCGCGATGTCCTGCTCCAGCGAGGCGCGGAACCGCACCCGGCACCCCCTCGCCTCCAGCCATTCGCGATCAGGGTCGGACCATTTCGTGCGCGGACAGGCGGAGCCGACGTAAGGCACCTCCGCGCCGCTCTCGATCAGCAGGCGGGCGACCAGCAGTTCCGAGCCCTCATAGCCCGAAACGGTGATCCGGCCCCTGATCGGCGCCGCCGCAAGCGCGCCCTCGATGGCGGGCAGGATGCGGTTCTTGGCGGCGTCGGTCAGTCCTTGCGCCACGCCGCAGGCGGCGCCCACCGCGTCGAGCCAGGCGGCGGTTCCGTCGCGGCCCACCGGCGCCGAGCCGATCACCCTGCGCCCCGCCGCCTCGAACTCGCGGACCGAGGCGGTGTAGAACGGGTGGATCGCGGCGACCACGGCGCAGTCGAGCGCGGCGTAGAGCTCGCGCCACTCGCGCGTCGGCACCACCGGCCCCGCCGCCAGCCCCATCGGCTCCAGCATCATGCCGATGCCCATCGGGTCGGCGGGAAACATCTCGCCCAGCAGCGTCACGGTGGGCTTGTCTGCGCGGGTGCGCGGCGCCTGGACCGGGCCTGCGGCGGCCTCGCGGCGGGCGTAGTTGAGCATGGCGCCCGCCAGCACGTCCTTGGCCTCGGCGTGGGTCGGCACGCCGAAGCCGGGCACGTCGATGCCGACGATGCGCACGCCGTTGATTTCCTTGGGCAGCAGTTGCAGCGGCACGCCCGAGGCGGTCGGCACGCACAGGTTGGTCACCACCACCGCGTCGTAGAGGTCGGGGTCGGCGAGCTGGAACACCGCCTCGCGCACGTCCTCGAACAGCTTGCCGGTGACCAGCGTCTCGGAGTTGAACGGCACATAGCCGACGGTCCGCTTGGCGCCGTAGAAATGCGAGGTGAAGGTCAGGCCATAGACGCAGCAGGCCGAGCCGCACAGCACGCTCGCCGTGCGCCGCATCCGCAGGCCGACGCGCAAGGACCCGAACGCCGGGCACATGCTTTGCGGGCGGTCGTGCGGCCCCTTGGGATAGTCGGCGGCGTAGCGCTCCAGCACTTCGGACTTGCCGGCCGCCTTCGCGGCGGCGTGCAGCGTGTCGGCGCCCGCGTGGCAGCCGCCGCCCTTCAGCGCCGCGCCCATCGCCTGCGCATCGCCGCGCATGGCGTCGGCCTCCGCGCCCATCCGGGCGGCGGCGGCGCGCATCTCGTGCGCCTCGTTGTCCAGAGGGGCGGCGCTGGCGGCGTCATAGACCGCCTCGGCGCCGGGGGCTGTGCGCGGATCGTCCATGCCGCTCACACCGCGTCGTAGACGATTTCGAGGGTGGGCTTCACCACGAAGTCCACCCCGCGCATGTCGGCCTGGCTGGCCGGCTTGAGCGTGACGTTTCCGCCGGTGTCCTCAGGGGAGAACAGCCCCAGCAGGCCGTCCTGCGTCAGCGGCTTCGGGCGCACCGGCGGCGCCTCGGCCACGTTCAGCGCCAGCTCCTCGAACACCGACGCCCATGCCGTGCCGGGGCGCCCGATGATCTCGTAATTCGCCGATTTCTTGCGGATGTCGTCATTGGCGGGGATCGCCGCCAGGATCGGGATGCCGACCGCCTCGGCGAAGGCCGCCGCCTCGCCGGTGCCGTCGTCCTTGTTGATCACAAGGCCCGCCACGCCGACGCTGCCGCCCATCTTGCGGAAATACTCCACCGCCGAGCAGACGTTGTTGGCGACATAGAGCGATTGCAGGTCGTTGGAGCCGACCACGATCACCTTCTGCGCCATGTCGCGGGCGATCGGCAGGCCGAAGCCGCCGCAGACCACGTCGCCCAGAAAGTCGAGCAGGACATAGTCGAAGTCCCACTCATGAAAGCCCAGCTTCTCCAGCAGCTCAAAGCCGTGGATGATGCCGCGCCCGCCGCAGCCGCGCCCGACCTCCGGCCCGCCCAGCTCCATGGCGAACACGCCGTCGCGCTTGAAGCACACATCCTCGATGCGCACTTCCTCTCCCGCCAGCTTCTTGCGCGAGGAGGTCTCGATGATGGTGGGGCAGGCCTTGCCGCCGAACAAGAGCGAGGTGGTGTCGGATTTCGGGTCGCAGCCGATCAGCAGCACGCGCTTGCCCTGCTGCGCCATCATGTAGCTGAGGTTGGACAGGGTGAAGCTCTTGCCGATGCCGCCCTTGCCATAGATCGCGATGAT
>CAZOZE010000278.1:0-6339 GCA_964584215.1 uncultured Rhodobacterales bacterium | reverse complement strand
GCCGCCACGGGCCGCGCCTTGCCCAGCGCGCTGCATGAGGGGGCGCATCGTGGCTGAGGTGCGGCTTGAGGGCGTGACGAAACGCTTCGGCGCCGATGTGGCGCTCGACGCGGTGTCGCTGACCGTGCCCGACGGCGCCTTTGTCGTGCTGCTGGGGCCGACCGGCGCGGGCAAGACCACCACGCTGCGCGTGGTCGCGGGGCTGGAGCGCGCCGACGCCGGATCGGTGCATATCGCCGGGCGCGACGTGAGCTTTGAGACGCCCGCGCAGCGCGACGTGGCGATGGTGTTCCAGCAGTATTCGCTCTATCCGCACCTGACCGTGCGCGAAAACCTCGCCTTTCCGCTGCGTTCGCCGCTGCGCCCGCGCAGCGAGGCCGAGATCGCGCGGGCGGTGCAGGACGTGGCGGCGCTCCTGCGCATCCCGCACAAGCTCGACAACAAGGCCACCGAGCTTTCGGGCGGCGAGATGCAGCGCGTCGCCATCGGTCGCGCGCTGGTGCGTCGCCCTTCGGTGTATCTGATGGACGAGCCGCTGTCCTCGCTCGACGCCAAGCTGCGCGCCGATCTGCGTGTGGAGCTCAAGCGCATCCAGGCCGAGCTGGGCGCCACGATGCTCTACGTCACCCACGACCAGACCGAGGCGATGACCATGGCCACCCATGTCGGCGTGCTGGAGGGCGGGCGGCTGGCGCAGTTCGGCTCGCCGCGCGCGATCTACGCCGACCCCGACAGCGTGACGGTGGCGGCGAGGCTTGGCGCGCCGCGCATCAACCTCGCGCCGGTGAGCCTGTTCGGCGGCGGGCCGCATCCGCCGGGCGCGACGACCATCGGCCTGCGCCCCGAGCATATCGGGCTGGGCGAGGCGGCGGCGGTCGCCACCCCCGGCCGCGTCACCCGTGTCGAGCGGCTGGGCGATCAGACCCGGCTACACCTGCGCGTCAACGGCTGTGATCTGGTGACGCTGACCGATCCGCATACCGCTTTGAGGCCCGGCGACGCGCTGAGCGTCACGCCGCGCGCGCCGCTGTTCTTCGACGGCGAAGGCCGTCGCATCCGGAACTGACGAGGGCAGAAGTGACAGACGCCGACCTCATCGCCGCCATGATCGCCCGCGCCGAGGCGGCGATCGCGGCCCATGCCGAAGAGCTGACCGCGCTGGATCAGGCGGTCGGCGACGGCGACCACGGGCTGAACATGGCGCGCGGTTTCAAGGCGCTGGCCGAGGCGGCGCCCGAGATCGTGGCGCTGCCGTTCGGGGCCGCGCTGCAAAAGGCGGGCATGACGCTGGTGATGAAGGTTGGCGGCGCCTCCGGGCCGCTCTATGGGTCGGCGCTGATGGCGATGGGCAAGGCGGCGACGAACGCGCCGCGCGACGCCGCAAGCGCGGCGGCGCTGTTGGCGGCGGGGATCGCGGCGATCAAGGCGCGCGGCAAGTCCGACGTCGGCGCCAAGACCATGCTCGACGCGCTGGCGCCGGTCGAGGCCGCGCTGGCGGCGGGCGGCGGCGCGGCCGAGGCGCGCGCGGCGGCGGCGGCGGGGCTGGAGGCGACGCGGGCGATGCGCGCGACCAAGGGGCGCGCGGCGTTTCTGGGCGAGCGGTCGATCGGCCATCTCGACCCAGGCGCGCGCTCGTCGGCGCTGCTGGTGGATGTGGTCTGCGATGTGGCGGAGGGGCTATGAGCGGCAATGTCTCGATCGTGATCGTGTCGCATTCGGCGAAAGTGGCCGAAGGGGCGGCGGACATGGTGCGCCAGATGGTCGGCGACGAGGTGCGCGTCGCCTTCTGCGGCGGCGACCCCGACGGCGGGCTGGGCACCGATGTCGCCGCCATCGTGGCGGCGATCGACAGCGTGTGGAGCGACAGCGGCGTGGCGGTGCTGGTCGATCTCGGCGGCGCCGAGACCAATAGCGAAATGGCCATCGAGATGCTGGGCGAGGGCCGCGCCGCCCGCGTCGCGATCTGCAACGCGCCGGTGGTGGAGGGCGCGGTGATGGCCGCGACCGAGGCGGCGGGCGGCGCCGATCTCGACACGGTGCGCGCCACGGCGGAGGAGTTTCAGGCATGACCGGGGCGCTGGACTGGGTCGAGGGCGCGGCGGTGATCCGCGACCCCACCGGGCTGCACGCGCGCCCGGCGGTGAAACTCACCAAGCTCGCCAAGCGGTTCGCGGCGACGGTTGAAGTGCGCGCGGAAGGCGGCGAGACGTGGGTCAACGCCAAGTCGCCCAACGCGGTGATGAAGCTGCGCGCGGGCCATGAGACGCCGCTGAGCGTGCGCGCGGCGGGGGCGGATGCGGCGGACGCGCTGGCGGCGTTGCTGGCGCTGGTGGACGCCAATTTCGATGACGGCTGAGCCGCCGGAACGGGTGATCCGGGGCGCGGGCGTCGTCGGCGGCGTCGCGGTCGGCCCGGCGTGGCGGCCCGCCGTCGTGGCGCGGTCGGCGCGCGAGGCGGGCGATCCGGCGGCGGAGGACGCGGCGCTGCGCGCGGCGCTGGCGGCGGCGGGCGGTCAGCTTGCGGCGCTGATGGCGGCGGCGGATGCCGACGGCGCCGAGATCCTCGAATTCCAGGCGATGTTGCTGGAGGACGACGACCTGCTCGCCCCCGCCTTCGCTTCCATCGCGCAGGGCGGCGCGGCGGACGCCGCATGGTCCGGCGCGCTCGACGCGGAGATCGCCGCCTATAGCGACGCAGGCGACGCGGTGCTGGCGGCGCGCGCCACCGATCTGCGCGACCTGCGCGACCGGGTGCTGGCCTGTCTTTCCGGCGAGGCGGCGGCGGCGGCGCCGCCGCCGGAGGGCGCGGTGGCGCTGGCCGGCGATCTTACCCCTTCGGCCTTTCTCGCGCTCGACTGGTCGCGGCTGGGCGGCGCGGCGCTGACCGGCGGGGCCGCTGCGGGCCATGTCGCGATTCTGGCGCGCGCGCGCGGCGTGCCGCTGGTCGTCGGCCTGACGGCGGCGCCGCAGGCGCCCGACGGCGCGCTGGTGGCGCTCGACGCCGACGCGGGCGCGCTGATCGAGAACCCCTCCGCCGAGACCCGCGCCGGGCTGGCCGCGCGCACGGCCGCAGGCGCCGCCGAGCGGGCGCAGGACGACGCCGCCGCCCGGCGCCCGGCCCGCACCGCAGGCGGCGCGGCGGTGCGGGTGCTGGTCAACGTCGATGACCCCGCGCTGCTCGACGCGCTGTCGCCGCAGATCTGCGACGGCGTCGGTCTGACGCGCACCGAGTTCCTGTTCCACGGCGCCGCCGCGCCGGGCGAAGACGCGCAACTGGCGGTCTATGCGCGGATTCTGGCCTGGGCGCAGGGGCGGCCCGTCACCATCCGCACCCTCGACGCGGGCGGCGACAAGCCGATCCCGGGCGTCACCATCGACGGCGAAAGCAATCCGTTCCTCGGCCTGCGCGGCCTGCGCCTGTCGCTGCGCCGCCCGGAGGTGTTCCGCACCCAGTTGCGCGCGCTGGCCCGCGCGGCGGCGCTGGGACCGCTCAAGATCATGCTGCCGATGGTGACGATCCCGCAGGAGCTTGAGCAGGCGCGCGCGCATCTCGACGCCGTCTGCGCCGGGCTTGCGGCGCATGGTGTCGCCCATGCGCGGCCCGCGCTGGGGATCATGATCGAGACCCCGGCGGCGGCGCTGACGGCGGCGGATTTCGATGCGGATTTCTACTCGATCGGCAGCAACGACCTGATCCAGTATGCGATGGCCGCCGCGCGCGACAATCCGGCGGTGGCGCATCTGGCCGATCCGCGCAATCCTGCGGTGCTGGCGCTGATCGGGCGCACGGTCGAGGCGGGCAGGGCGCGGGGGGTCGAAGTGAGTCTGTGCGGCGACATGGCGTCCAGCCCGGCGCTGATCGGGGCGCTGCTGGATCTCGGTCTTGAGACGCTGTCCTGCGCGCCCGCGCAGGTGGGCGCGGTGAAACGCGAAATCGGGCGGGTGCGGTGAGCGCCGCGACCGATGATCCGGTCGCGGCCTACAAGCGCCTGCTGCGCGAACTGGTGGCGCGCCGCCCCTCGGGCACGCGGCGCCGGATGGCGGCGGCGTTCGGCACCCACGCCAGCTTCATCAGCCAGATCACCAACCCCGCCTTGCGCGTGCCGCTGCCCGCCCAGCACATTCCCGCGCTGTTTCGCACCTGCCATTTCTCGGCGGAGGAGCAGGCGCAGTTCCTCGCGCTCTACGCCCGCGCGCACCCGGCGCAGGCGGTGGCGATCGAGGAGCTTGCGGCGGTGGAGCGCGACGGCCTGCGCATCGCGCTGCCGCCCTTCGCCGACCCCGCCCTGCGCCGCGAGGTGGAGGAGGTCATCCGCGACTTCGCCGACCGCGTGATCCGGCTGGCGCAGCGCAAGCGTTAATCCCGAGAGAACAGGGGCTGTCCGATGAAGAAACTGATCAACGCCGTGGAGGATGTTCTGAGCGAGAGCCTGCGCGGCTTCGGCCTCGCGCACGCCGATGTGGCGACGGTCTCGCACGACCCGACCTTCGTCGCGCGGCGCGGCGGGCCGAAGCAGGGCAAGGTCGCGCTGATCTCCGGCGGCGGCTCGGGGCATGAGCCGATGCACGCCGGTTTCGTCGGCTACGGGATGCTCGACGCCGCCTGCCCCGGCGAGGTGTTCACCTCGCCCACCCCCGACCAGATGATCGCGGCCGCCGAGGCGATGGACGGCGACGCCGGAATATTGTGGATCGTCAAGAACTACGCCGGCGACGTGATGAACTTCGAGATGGCGGCGGAGATGCGCGGCGGCCCCTCCGCCACCGTGCTGGTGCAGGACGACGTCGCGGTGGAGAGCTCGCTGCACAGTCAGGGCCGCCGGGGCGTTGCGGGAACCATCGTCGTGGAAAAGGTGGTCGGCGCGGCGGCCGAGCAGGGCGCCGATCTGGCGACCTGCGCCGCGCTGGGCCGCCGCGTGGCGGAGGCTTCGGGCAGCATGGGGCTGGCGCTGAGCAGCTGCACCGTGCCTGCGGCGGGGGCGCCGACCTTCACGCTGGGCGAGGCCGAGATCGAGATGGGCGTCGGCATCCATGGCGAGCCAGGGCGCCGCCGCGCCGCGCTCGACCGCGCCGACGCGCTGTCGGCGGAGATGATTGCGGCCGTCGCCGAGGATCGCGGCCTGCGCCACGGCGAGGAAGTGCTGTTGTTTGTCAACGGCCTCGGGGCTACGCCGCTGATGGAGCTTTATCTGATGTATGACGCCTGCGCCCGGCTGTGCGCCGAGCGCGGGCTGCTGATCGGGCGCGCGCTGGTCGGCAATTTCTGCACTTCGCTTGAGATGGCGGGCGTCTCGGTGACGCTGACGCGGCTTGACGGCGAGATCACCCGTCTGTGGGACGCGCCGGTGCAGACCGCTGCGCTGCGCTGGGGGGCGTAAGGCGGCGGGAACACGCTTCACTCGGCATCGCCGCCCCGGCGCGGGGGCGCCGCCGTGCGTGTCGCTGTGTCGCGCACACCGGTCCCGGCCCCGCCCTGTCGGCTGAGGATCGCCGCCGCCGCCGCAAGGCCCGAGGCGTGGGCGTCGCTCGCGTTCGGCCCCAGCAGCCAGTCGCCCGCCGCCACGATGTCGCCCACCGCCACGCACGGCGGGCCGACCGGCTGAGCCACGCGGGCGTAGCGCCAGCGGTGCGCTTCGGCGCGGATCGCGGCTCCCGGATCGAGGTCCAGCGACGCCGCCAGCGCAGCCAGCAGCACGGGCGCAACGTCCTCGCGCGCGCGTTCGAGATTGGCCAGCGTCCAGTCCGGCGCCGCATGGGCGACCCAGCGTTCCGGCGCTGGCGCGCGCTGCGGCCTGCCGCTGATTCGCACCGCCTGCGCCAGCGGCGCCGTCAGGCTTTCCGCCCGCCGCGCATCGCTGTTCCACGCCGCCATCAGCGTCCAGCACGGGATCATGCGCGCGCTGGCGGCGGCGCGGGCGATGGCGGGGATCGCGCCGCAGAGGCGCGCGGTCTGCGGCGCTGGCGCGGTGCAGATCACCGCCGGAAAGGTCTCGCCGTTCACGCGCCACCCGCCCGGCACCGGCGCCACCGCCTCGACGCTGGTCTCTAACCGGATGTCCAGCCCGGTGGCGAGGCTGCGCGGCAGCGCGCTCATGCCCGGCACGCCGATGATCCAGCCGTCGAAGGCCGCCGCGTCGCCCGCCGCCGTCGCCGCGCGCAGGAAGTCGGCGAAGGCGGCCGCGTCCGGCGTCACTCCCGGCGCGCCATGGTCGAAGTCGAGCCCGCTGCGGGTGCGGCGCGTGGCCAGCCTGCCGCCGACGCCCCGGCTTTTTTCGAAAACGATGACCGGAACGCCCGCCGCAGTCAGGGTGCGGGCGGCGGTCAGCCCCGCCAGCCCGGC
>CAZOZE010000277.1:0-9874 GCA_964584215.1 uncultured Rhodobacterales bacterium | reverse complement strand
CGGCGACATCGGCCCGCTCGCCTCCAAGCCGGTGATGGAGGGCAAGGCGGCGCTGTTCAAGAAATTCGCCGCCATCGACTGTTTCGACATCGAGGTGAACGAGAAGGATCCGGTCAAGCTGGCCGAGATCGTGATCGCGCTGGAGCCGACCTTCGGCGCCGTGAACCTTGAGGACATCTCCGCCCCCACCTGTTTCGAGGTCGAGCGCCTGTGCAGGGAGCGGATGAAGATCCCGGTGATGCACGACGATCAGCACGGCACCGCGATCGTGGTGGCGGCGGCGGTGACCAACGCGCTGCGGCTGGGGGGCAAGAAGTTCGAGGACATCCGTATCGTCGCGATCGGCGGCGGCGCGGCGGGCATCGCGTGTCTCAGCCTGCTGGTGGCGCTGGGCGCGCGGCGCGAGAACGTGCGGTTGTTCGACCGCAAGGGCGTCGTCCACATGAAGCGCGACAATCTCGACCCGCACAAGGCGCTGTTCGCGGCGCCGGAGGGCGGGATCGACATGAAAACCGCGCTGCAGGGCGCGGATCTGTTCCTCGGGCTGGCCGGGCCGGGGGTGCTGGACGGCGACATGATCAAGGACATGGCGCCCAATCCGGTGATCATGGCGCTGGCCAACCCGACGCCCGAGATCGCGCCGGAGGTGGTGCGCGCGGTGCGGCCCGATGCGCTGATGGCGACCGGGCGCTCGGATTATCCCAATCAGGTCAACAACGTCCTGTGCTTTCCGTTCCTGTTTCGCGGCGCGCTCGACTGCGGCGCGACCGAGATCAACGAGGCGATGAAGATCGCCTGCGCCACCGCCATCGCCGACATGGCCCACGCCCCAAGCACCGAGGAGGCGGCGCGCGCCTACGCCGACGAGCGGCTGGTGTTCGGCCCGGAATACCTGATCCCCAAGCCGTTCGATCCGCGCCTGCTGGCCAGCGTCGCGGCCGCCGTGGCGCAGGCGGCGATGGACAGCGGCGTGGCGGCGCGCCCGATCGCGGACATGGCCGCCTATCGCGAGCGGCTCGACCGCACCGTTTACCGGTCCGGCTTTCTGATGAAGCCGATCTTCGCGCGCGCCCGCGCCAACCAGCGCCGGGTGGTGTTCGCCGAGGGCGAGGATGAGCGCGCGCTGCGCACCGTGCTCGCCATGCGGCAGGAGGGTCTGGGCAGGCCGGTCCTGATCGGGCGGGCGCGGGTGCTGGCCGACCGCATCGAAAAGCTGGGCCTGCCGCTGAAGGCGGGGCGCGACTTCGACCCCTGCGACCCCCAGGACGATCCGCGCTATGGCGACTACTGGCGCACCTACCACGCGCTGACCGCGCGCGAGGGCGTGACGCCCGACCTCGCCCGCGCGATCATGCGCACCAACACCACCGCCATCGGCGCGGTCATGGTGCATCGCGGCGAGGCCGACAGCGTGGTGTGCGGCCTGTTCGGCGAATATACATGGCATCTGCGCTATGTGCGGCAGGTGCTGTGCAACGGCGGCAGCCGCCGGGCGGTGGGCACCCTGTCGGCGTTCATCCTCGATCAGGGACCGATCTTTTTCGCCGACGCCCACGTGCACCCCGAACCCTCGCCCGAACAACTGGTCGAGATCGCGCGCGAGGCGGCGGCGGAGGTGCGCCGCTTCGGCATTCCGCCCAAGCTGGCGTTCATCTCCGCCTCCAGCTTCGGCAGCCTCGACACCGAAGCCGCGCGGCGGATGCGCGCGGCGCTGGCGCTGATGGACCGCGAGACGGTGGATTTCGAGTATGAGGGCGAGATGCACATCGACGCCGCGCTCGACCCCGCCGCGCGGGAGCGGCTGTTCCCCGGATCGCGGCTTACAGGGCAGGCCAACCTGATGATCATGTCCTCGCTGGAGGCGGCCAGCGCCGTGCGCAACGCGCTCAAGGCGCTGGCGGGCGGGTTGCAGGTCGGCCCGATCCTGATGGGGCTGGACGGCGCCGCGCAGGTGGTGACGCCGTCGTTCACCGCACGCGGCCTGCTCAACGTCGCCGCGCTGGCGGGGGCGGGGGAGTTCGGCGTCGGCTCGGCCGGCTGAGCGGCGCGCCGCCGCGCGTCGCGGCGGCCCGTGAAACGGGCGCGCCGCCCGCGCCGGCCGCCTGCGTCAGCCGCCCGCGCCCTGACCCTTTCGGATCAGCGGCTGACCCTGGCCGCCGCCCTGGCCCTGACCGCCGCCCTGCCGCTGGCCCTGGCCCATGCCCTGACGCTGACCCATGCCCTGGCCCATGCCCTGACCCTGGCCCATGCCCTGACGCTGACCCATGCCCTGACCGGCGCCCGGGCCCTTGCCCATGCCTTGGCCCTTGCCCTGACCCATGCCGCCCATCGGCTCATCGGGGAGCGTGACGCCGCGTTCGCGGGCGCGGGCGGTCATGCGCTCGTGGTGTTCTAGGCGGATGCGCTCGCGCTCCGCGTCAGAGGTCGCGTTGCGCATCAGTCGGCGCTGTTCGGCGATCTCCGCCTCGGTCATCAGCTCGCGACCGAAGATCATTTCCTGTGCAAGCGCCTGAGCGCCCGGCGAGACGGCTGCGCCGAAGCCGACGGCGATCACGCCGAGGCCCCGGCAGAATGTGCGACGCAGCATGATGTCTTGCTCCTCATCGATGTCGATTCGCGCTTGCGGGTCGAGTGTCCGCCCGCGCCGCCATCCTGCGGCGGCCGCGCCACATATGCGTTGCGCTGAATCAATCGGCGCGGTCGCCGGGGCGACTGTCATATCCCTGTCAATTCATCCCGCTAGACGGAGGGTCGGAGGATTCTTCGAATGACCAATTCCGATCTCGCCACACTGCTCCGCGACGTCGGCGCCTTGCGCGCGTCCGTCCTGTCCGAGGCCGATCGCATTCAGGCGCGCTGGAGCGGCTGGATCGAGGACGAGGCGTTCGCGCCAAGCGCGGCCAACTTCGCGCATTACCTCGCCCTGCGGCGCCACGATCTGCGCGCCATGCAGCGCAGCCTGACCGAGGCGGGTCTGTCGTCGCTCGGTCGCGCGGAGGGCCACGTCATGCCGACGCTGGATGCGGTGGCCGCGCTGCTGTCGGCGGCGCAGGGCGCGGCGTGGGCGCCGCCGACTGCGGAGGCGTTCCATGCCGGCGAGGCGCGCGTCGCCGCGCGGGCCGAGATCCTTTTCGGCGCGCCGTCGAGCCACAGCCCGGTCCCCCTGCTGGTCACGCTGCCGGGCGAGGCCGCCGACGCGCCCGAGTTCGCGGCTCGGCTCGCCAGCCTGGGCGTCGAGGCCGTGCGGATCAACTGCGCCCATGACGACGAGGCGGCCTGGGCGCGGATGATCGCCCATGTCGGTCGCGCGGCGGAGACGACCGGGCGGCGGATGCGCGTCATGATGGACCTTGCCGGGCCCAAGATCCGCACCGGCGAGAGCCGCGACGACAAGAGCCTGCGGCGCGTCGGCGTGGGCGACGAACTCGCGATCACCGCGCCGGGTCGGCTCGATCACGCGCCGCGCAAGACGCCCGCGATCGAATGTTCGCTGACCGAAGCGCTGCCGCTGACCGAACCGGGCCACCGCATCCTGCTGGACGACGGCAAGCTTGACACGGTGGTTCTGCGTCGCGAGGCGTGGGGCGTGATCGTCAGGATCGTCGCCGGACCCGATGACAAGGGCTACAAGCTCAAATCCGAGAAGGGCGTGAATTTCCCCGACACCGAAATCGACGTGCCCGCGCTGACCGATGAGGACCGCGCCGCGCTGCGCTTCGTCGCGCGCCATGCCGACGGCGTCGAATACTCCTTCGTGCAGGACGCCGAGGACGTGCGCCGGCTTCAGGAGGTTCTCGCGCAGGAGCGGCCCGACGACTGGCGCCGGCTCGGCCTCGTGCTCAAGATCGAGACCAGGCGCGCCGTGCGCAACCTGCCCGATCTGCTGGTCCGCGCCGCAGGGCGACAGCCGACGGCGATCATGATCGCCCGCGGCGATCTTGCGGTCGAACTCGGGTTCGCGCGGCTGGCTGAAATCCAGGAGGAGATCCTGTGGCTTTGCGAGGCGGCGCAGATACCGGTGATCTGGGCGACGCAGGTTCTGGAGAGCTACCTCAAGACCGGCGTGCCGTCGCGCGGCGAGATGACGGATGCGGCGATGGCGGCGCGTGCGGAATGCGTGATGCTGAACAAGGGGCCTTTCCTGTTCGAGGGGATCGCCGAGCTTGACCGGCTGATCGGCCGGATGCGCGAGCATATCAGCAAGAAAAGCCACCTGCTTCGCCCGCTGCGCAGCTGGTGAGCCGGGGCGGCGCGCGCCGCGCCGCGCCCGGATCGCCGCGCCGCAGCGCGGCATGTCAGCGCGCGGCGCGCGTGTCCGATTGCGCCGCGCCCCCGCCCCGGTGTTAGCTTCTGCAAAACAGCGCGCTGACAAGGGGGGGCGTCATGGCGACCTACAAGCAGGTTTATGCGGACTGGAAGAACGATCCAGAGGCGTTCTGGATGAAGGCCGCCGGGGCGATCGACTGGTTCGAGAAGCCGAAGCAGGCGCTCGACGCCTCGAACGCGCCGTTCTATCACTGGTTCGCCGATGGCGTCGCCAACACCTGCTGGAACGCGGTGGACCGCCATGTGGCCGCGGGGCATGGCGCGCGGGTGGCGGTGATCCACGACAGCCCGGTGACCGGCACGAAAACCGAGATCACCTACGCCGAGTTGCAGGAGCGCGTGGCGCGGCTGGGCGGCGCCATGGAGGCGCAGGGCGTGGTCAAGGGCGACCGCGTGCTGATCTACATGCCGATGATCCCCGAGGCGCTGGTGGCGATGCTGGCCTGCGCGCGGATCGGCGCGATCCATTCCGTGGTGTTCGGCGGCTTCGCCGCCAACGAACTGGCGGTGCGCATCGACGACGCCGCGCCCAGGGCGGTGATCTCGGCCTCCTGCGGCGTGGAGCCGGGGCGGATCGTGCCCTACAAGCCGCTGCTCGACAGCGCCATCGGGCTTGCGCGCCACAAGCCGGAATTCTGCGTGATCAAGCAGCGCCCGCAGGCGGCGGCGGCGATGACCGAAGGCCGCGATCACGACTGGGACGCGCTGGTGGCGGACGCGCCGTTCAGCGAATGCGCCGCCGTGGGCGGGGCGGAGCCGATCTATATTCTCTATACCTCCGGCACCACCGGCGCGCCCAAGGGCGTGGTGCGCGCCAGCGGCGGGCATATGGTGGCGCTCGCCTGGACGATGAAGAATCTCTACGACGTCGGCCCGGGCGAGGTGTTCTGGGCGGCGTCCGATGTGGGCTGGGTGGTCGGCCACAGCTATATCGTTTATGCGCCGCTGATCGTGGGGGCGACCACGGTGCTGTTCGAGGGCAAGCCGGTCGGCACGCCGGATGCCGGCGTCTATTGGCGGGTGATCCAGGATCACAAGGTCAAGGCGCTGTTCACCGCGCCAACCGCCCTGCGCGCCATCAAGCGCGACGACCCCGAGGGCAAGCTGGTCGCGGCCTACGACATTTCGTCGCTCAAGACGCTGTTTCTGGCGGGCGAGCGCGCCGACCCCGACACCATCGAGTGGGCGCAAAAATCGCTGGGCGTGCCGGTGATCGACCACTGGTGGCAGACCGAAACCGGCTGGGCGATCGCGGCCAACCCGGTCGGCATCGAGCTTATGCCGGTCAAGCTGGGCTCGCCGACCGTGCCGATGCCCGGCTATGACGTGGCGATCCTCGACGAGGGCGGCCACCCGGTCGAGGCCGGAACGCTGGGCGCCATCGCGGTGAAGCTGCCGCTGCCGCCGGGCTGTCTGCCGACGCTGTGGAACGCCGACGAGCGGTTCCGCAAGGGCTATCTCGACACCTATCCCGGCTATTACGAGACCGGCGACGCGGGGATGATGGACGAGGACGGCTATCTCTACGTCATGGCGCGCACCGACGACGTGATCAACGTGGCCGGTCACCGCCTGTCCACCGGCGCGATGGAGGAGGTGCTCGCCAGCCATCACGACGTGGCCGAGTGCGCGGTGATCGGCGCCCACGACGCGCTGAAGGGGCAGACGCCGGTGGGCTTTGTCTGTCTCAACACCGGCTGCGACCGCGACCCGGCGGAGATCATGAAGGAGTGCGTGGCGCTGGTGCGTGAGCGCATCGGCCCGGTGGCGGCGTTCAAGACCGTGATCGTGGTGGACCGCCTGCCCAAGACCCGCTCCGGCAAGGTGCTGCGCGGCGTCATGGCGAAGATGGCCGACGGCCAGCCGTGGAAGGCGCCCGCCACCATCGACGACATGGGGGTGCTCGACGAGATCGGCGCGGCGTTGACGGACGCGGGTTTCGGCGGCGCGGCCGCCTGACCGGCCCGGCGGATTTCCGGTTCGTTTACCCTTGCCCTCCTAGGGTCGGGGAAAGGCTACAGACGCGCGCGCCGACGCAGTCGGGCAGTCCTCTCGCGATGGCCGCGGCTTGGCGTCGGGGGCGGAACGTGGTTGTCTGGCGCCGTGACTGGTGCGCCCGGTCGGCGTTTCGCGCGCCGGGGTAGCGAGGGTAACAGATGGGAACGTCGCCGATGGCGTCTGACAAGACCCGGCCCGCCTCCGCTGGGGTCGGCTGGCTGCGCGACAAGCGTATTCTGCTGGCGGAGGACAACATCACCAACCAGATGGTGGCCACCCAGATGCTTGACGCGCTGGGGGCCAGGGTCGATGTCGCCAACGACGGCGCCGAGGCGCTGGAGATGATCGAGGGCAAGGCCTATGACCTGTTCCTGATCGACATCGAGATGCCGCGCGTCTCGGGTCTCGACGTGATCCGCTCGATCCGCAAGGCCGACTCGCCGCTGTGCGACGCGCCGGTGATCGCGGTGACCGCCTATGCGCTGCGCGAGCATCGCGAGAAGATCTCCGAGGCCGGGGCCGACGGGCTGATCCCCAAGCCGTTGCTGGGCATCGAGCAATTCGGGCGCGACATCGTGGCGCTCGCCGATCAGTCCTATCAGCGCGGCGCGGACGCCGACACGCCCCCGGACGAGCCGGCGCCCGCCGACGACGGGCCGGTGAAGATGAGCGTCTTCAAAGCGCTCGAAGACTCCATCGGTCCCGAGGCGATGGCCGACCTGCTGGGCAAGATCGACGTCGATCTCGGGCGCGCGGCGGAGGAGGTGCGGCGCGGCTTGGCGGCGCTCGACAAGCCGGCGATCGCGTCGGCGACCCATGTGCTGATTTCGGTGGCGGGCGCGATCGGCGCCGCCGATCTGCAGCGGCTGGCGCAAAAGCTGAACGCCGCCGCCAACGGGCGGGCGCAGGCCGATCTTCCGGCGCTGGTGACCGATGCGATTGGCCGGATCGAAGGTCTGCGGACGTTCGTCAAGGCGCGGATCGCGGCCGCGAAAGGCTAGCCAAGGGTGTCCGAGGCCGCGAACGCCGTTCTATTGGTTGAGGACACGCCCACGCTGTCGTCCATCTACGAGACGCTGCTGACGCGCGGCGGCTATCGCGTCGACTGCGCGTTCAGCGCCGCCGAGGCGATGGCGCGTCATGGCGCCGGGGCGCATCGCGTCGTGCTGCTCGACCTGATGCTGCCCGACGGCGACGGCCTCGATGTGCTGCGCGCGATGCGCGCGACCGATCCCGGCGTCCGGGCCATCGTGATCACCGCCAATGGCTCGATCAACCGCGCGGTCGAGGCGATGCGCGACGGCGCCTTCGATTTTCTGGTCAAGCCTTTCGACGACAACCGGTTGATGCGGGCGGTCGAGGCCGCCTGCGAGAGCGTCGGCGAAGCCCTCGCCCCGGCGCGCGACGCGCCGCCGGACAGCGGGTTTCACGGCTTCATCGGCGGCTCGGCGGCGATGCGCGAAATCTACGACGTGCTGCGCAACGTCGGGCGGTCGTCGGCGACGGTGTTCGTCACCGGCGAGAGCGGCACCGGCAAGGAGGTCTGCGCGCAGGCGATC
This sequence comes from uncultured Rhodobacterales bacterium, assembly GCA_964584215.1. Lineage (GTDB taxonomy): Bacteria > Pseudomonadota > Alphaproteobacteria > Rhodobacterales > Rhodobacteraceae > Rubrimonas. Next base: position 1,991 of record CAZOZE010000277.1, on the reverse strand, counting down.
CACGCCCTGTCGCCGCGCCGCGCCGGGCCGTTCGTGGCGCTGAACTGCGGGGCCATCCCGCACGACCTGCTGGAATCGGAGGTGTTCGGCCACCTGAAGGGCTCGTTCACCGGCGCGATCAGCGACCGGCCCGGCGCGGCGGCGGCGGCGGACGGCGGCACGCTGTTTCTCGACGAGATCTGCGAGATGGACCCCGATCTGCAGACCAAGCTCCTGCGCTTTCTGCAAACCTCCAGCGTTCAGCCGGTCGGCGCCTCGACGCCGCGCAAGGTGGACGTGCGCATCGTCTGCGCCACCAATCGCGATCCGCAGGCGGAGGTGGACGCCGGGCGGTTCCGCGCCGATCTGTTCTATCGCCTGCACGTCGTGCCGGTGCACCTGCCGCCGCTGAATGCGCGCGGGCGCGACGTGATCGAGATCGCCGAGGCGCTGCTGGCCGATTACGCGCGGCGGGAGGGCAAGGCGTTCCGCCGTCTCAGCGCCCCGGTGGCCGCGGCGTTCCTGCGCTATCGCTGGCCGGGCAACATCCGCGAATTGCAGAACGTCCTGCGCCATGTCGCGGTGCTGCGCGATGGCGAGGAGGTGACGCTGGGGATGCTGCCGCCCCGGTTCAGCGAAGAAGCCGCCGTCGCCGCGCCGGTCCCGACGGCGGCGGACCCGGACGACCTGCGCGGGCTCTTGCGGCCGCTGGTCGGCGCGCCGCTCGACCGGATCGAGCGTGAGTACATCACCGCGACCATCGACGCCTGCGACGGCTCGATCCCGCGCGCGGCGCGGATGCTCGACGTCAGCCCCTCCACGCTCTACCGCAAGGTCGAGGCCTGGCGCAAAGCCTGAGCGGGGCCGCGCGCGCCTGACGCCGCCGCTTCGCCGGCCGCGCGCCACTTGCGTCCCGGCCCAAAACGGTGAACCTGTTCTTCATGGTTTCAGCGGCCCGACCAGCGGCCCGCCGTCAGGGAGACATTCATGCTGCGCACTCTAACCATCGCCGCCGCCTGCGCGGCCGTCGCCCTCGCTGCGGCGGCGCAAGGCTTCAAGCCCGCCGTGGTCTATGATCTGGGCGGCAAGTTCGACGGCAGTTTCAACGAGGCCGCCCACACCGGCGCCGAGCGGTTCAAGGCCGATACCGGCGTCGAGTATCGCGACTTCGAGATCCAGAACGACAGCCAGCGCGAACAGGCGCTGCGCCGCTTCGCCCGCGACGGCTATAACCCGGTGATCGCCATCGGCTTCAGCCACGGCGCGGCGATGGAGAAGGTCGCGGGAGAATTTCCCGACACCAAGTTCGGCATCGTCGATATGGTGGTGGACAAGCCCAACGTGCGCTCGATCCTGTTCAACGAGCATGAGGGCAGCTATCTGGTCGGCATCCTCGCCGCGATGGCGGCGGACGGCAAGCCGGTGGGCTTTGTCGGCGGCATGGACATTCCGCTGATCCGCAAGTTCGCCTGCGGCTATGTCGGCGGCGTCAAGTCGGTCGCCGATGTCGAGGTGTTCCAGAACATGACCGGCTCCACCGGCGCCGCGTGGAACGACCCGGTCAAGGGCGGCGAACTGGCGCAGAGCCAGATCTCGCGCGGCGCGGAGGTGATCTATCACGCCGCCGGCGGCACCGGGCGCGGCGTGCTGCAGGCGGCGGCGGACGCGGGCAAGCTGGGCATCGGCGTTGACAGCAACCAGAACGGCCTGCATCCGGGCAAGGTGCTGACCTCGATGGTCAAGCGCGTCGATGTGGCGGTGTATGACGCCTTCATGGACGTGAAGAACGATCAGTGGACCACCGGATTTTCGGTGCTGGGGCTGGCGCAGGACGGCGTGGCCTGGGCGCTGGACGACAACAACGCCAGTTTGATCACGCCCGAGATGAAGGCGGCGGTCGAGGCGGCGGCGGCGAAGATCGTGTCGGGCGAAGTGGTCGTGCACGACTACATGACCGACAGCGCCTGCCCCTACTGATGCGCGGCCTGCTGTTCGCGGCGGCGCTGGCGGCG
>CAZOZE010000276.1:0-10526 GCA_964584215.1 uncultured Rhodobacterales bacterium | reverse complement strand
CACGATGTCCTGCTTGGCGATGTGACCGGCCACAAGCTCCGCCTGCTGGCGCTTGTAGTCGTCCGACATCTCCTTGGCGTAGCCGGTGGCGGTCTGCGCGTTCATGAACTCCTCGTTCTTGACCGCGATGAACTTGGCGCCGAGCGAGGCGACCTGCTCCTCGGTGGCGGGGCGCACGTCGGTGGCGGTGACGATGGCGCCCAGGCGACGCGCGGTGGCGATGGCCTGAAGCCCCGCCACGCCCACGCCCATCACGAACACCTTGGCCGGGGCCACGGTGCCTGCGGCGGTCATCATCTGCGGCATGGCGCGGCCATAGGCGTTGGCCGCCTCGATCACCGCCTTGTAGCCCGCAAGGTTGGCCTGGCTGGAGAGCACGTCCATGCTCTGCGCGCGGCTGATGCGCGGCATGAACTCCATGGCGAAGGCGTCCACGCCCTTCTCGGCGCAGCCCTGCATGATCTCGGGCTCGTTGAACGGCGCCATGGTGCAGAACAGCAACTGCCCCTTTTTCAGCGACTTCAGCTCGGCTTCGGTCGGGCGCAGGATCTTGAGCACCACGTCGGCGTCCTTCACCGTGGCGGCGAAAGTCTTGGCGATGGCGGCGCCCGCAGCCTCATAGGCCGCATCGGCGATGGCGGAGGCGTCGCCCGCCCCGGCCTGCACCACGACTTCGGCCCCGAGAGCCTTGAATTTCTTGACGGTCTCGGGGACCGCCGCGACGCGCGTCTCGTGCTCGCGCGTCTCCTTCGGCACTGCAATCTTCATGCCGCTCCTTTCTGGCAGGCGGGCGCCGCGCCAGGAGGGTCCGGCGCGCGCGAGGGGGAGGGAAGGGGTGTCAGATGCGGAAGGTCAGCAACAGGAGGATCACTGCGACGACGCCGATCACGATGCCCGCCGCGCGCAGAAAGCCGCCGAAGGTGCGCTGCTGCTCGGTGATGTCCATTTCGCCGTGCTTGTGGTGCCCCATGGCCGCGATCTCCGTTTGATGCGCCGAAGCGCGTCGGCGCGCAATATACTTGTCCAGCCGCCCGCGTGAAGGGCGTCCGCGCCTGATACGCTAAAGAACCGGCGCGCGCCACCCCATCACGCCGTTCGCCGCGCCCGGCTGCGGCGCGCTGTCGGGCACGAAGAAGTCGATGAACAGCTCGGCCCCCGGCGTCACCGCGTAGGCGTCGAAATCGGTCACGCCCTCCGCCGCCAGCACCAGATCGTCGAGCAATTGCCAGCCGGAGAAGTCCACCGGCTTGTTCAGCACCGCCAGCGCCGCGTCGGCCATGATCGTATCCTTGCGGCAGCGCGCGGCCATTCCGGCCCCGCCCAGCACGTTGCGCACGGCTGCGGTGTCGATGGCGGTGCGCGGCCAGAGACAATTCGCCGCGATCCGGCCCCTGAACTCCGCCGCCCAGGCGTGGGTGAGGATGCTCATGCCGTATTTCGCAAGGCTGTAGGCGGCGTGGCCCGCAAACCACTTCGGCGCGAAATCCAGCGGCGGCGCCAGCGTCAGGATGTGCGGCCTCTCCGCCTTTAGCAGATGCGGCAGGCAGGCCTGGGTCACCACGAAGGTTCCCCGGCTGTTGACGCCGGTCATCAGGTCATAACGCTTTACCTGCGTCTTCAGCGTCGGCGTGAGGCTGATCGCGGAGGCGTTGTTGATCACCGCATCGACGCCGCCGAAGGTCTCGACCGTGCGCGCCACCGCCGCCGCCACCGCCGCCTCATCGCGGATATCGCACAGCAGGGGCAGGGCGCGGCCGCCGGCGGCCTCGATCTCGGCCGCCGCGCTGTGGATGGTGCCGGGCAGGCGCGGGTCGGGCGCGTCGGTCTTGGCGGCGATGGCGATGTTGGCGCCCTCGGCGGCGCAGGCCTTGGCGATCGCCAGCCCGATGCCCCGGCTGCCGCCGGAGATGAAGATCGTCTTGCCGCGCATCGCTTCTCTCCCCCTCAACCGCTTCGTTGTGCGCCAGCGCGCCGTCCGGACGCAAGCCTCAGCCGCGCCACCACGGTTCGCGCGCCAGACGGCGGCGCAGGGGGGTGTCGGTTTCGGCGGGGGCGCCGTCGATGTAGCGGCGCGCCTCCGCCGCGCTGGCGCCGGTCAGCGCGCGCAGATAGGCCAGCCCTGCGTCAACGCTGAACGGCTGGCCGGTTTCGGCTTTGAAATTGCGCGGCAGGTCGGTCCAGACCGCGCCGCGCGCGCCGGTCTGCGCGCACCAGTCCGCCACACGCGCGACGATCGCGGGATGGGCGCCGCGCGAAAATCCCGTGACCGCGCAAACCGCGCCGATCCGCGCGATGTCGCCCGCCCGCTCCCGCGCGCGCAGATCCTCCGCCGCGTCATGGATGTCGTCGCGGACGCTGGCGATGGCGTGGCTGGGGCAGTCGGCGCCATGGTCGGGGTCGATCACCACCACAAGGCTCATCAGCCGCTTGGGCGAGATGCGCGAGAACTCCAGCGGCAGGCGCGGCCCGCCCGCCATCGCCCAGCCGCCCGTGACCTTTGGCGCCAGATCGTCGAGATCCCAGACCAGCGATCCCCAGCCGATGATCGCGATTTTTGTCGCGAACGCCATCGTCATGCTTGATTAACCATTCAATTCGTCAGACACTTTCAGAATAGAATATGGATATGGGGAGGGCGTTGAAATGACCGACAAACCGAGCAAGACCTACACGACGACCTGCGAGGCGGGCGGCAAGTCCAAGACCTACCGCACCAGCGGCGCAACGAAACAGGAAGCGCGTGAAAAAGCGATGGTCAGCGCGGCTGCAGACGGCTTCACTGACAGCAACTGCACGACATCGGAAGGCTGAAGGCGCTATCACGGCCACGTCGCCACCGGCGGCAGGCTCATCAGCACCGCCTCTGGGTTGTGGCCGGTCTCAAGCCCGAATCGCGTGCCCCGGTCATAGACCAGGTTGAACTCGGCGTAGCGGCCGCGCCGGAACAACTGGTGCGCGCGCTCGGCCTCGGTCCACGGCTCGTGCATCCGCCGCTCGGCGATGGGGAGCCAGGCGTCGAGGAAAGCGTCGCCCATGGCGCGGATAAAGGCGAAGTCGGCTTCCCAGTCTCCGGTGCAATGGTCGTCGCAGAACACGCCGCCCACGCCGCGCGCCTCGTTCCAGTGGCGGATCATGAAATAGTCGTCGGCCCACGCCTTGTAGCGCGGATAGTATCCGGCGTCGTGCGGGTCGAGCGCGCGTTTCAGCACGTCGTGAAAAAACGCCGTGTCCTCATCGACTTCGACCATCGGGTTGAGGTCGGTGCCGCCGCCGAACCACCAGCAGAACGGCGTCCAGAACATCCGCGTGTTCATGTGCACCGCCGGCACGCGCGGGCTGCGCATGTGGGCGACAAGGCTGATGCCTGACGCCCAGAATCGCGGGTCGTCCGCAAGGCCGGCGATCTCGCGCCGCGCCGTCAGGCTGCGCTGCGCCTGCGCGCCCAGCGCGCCATAGACGGCGGAGACGTTGACGCCGACCTTCTCGAAGGCGCGCCCGCCGCGCAGCACGCTCATCACGCCGCCGCCCTGATCGCCTTCACCCTCGCCCGCGCGGCGCGTCGCCTTGCGCTCGAAACGCCCCGGCGGCAGGTGGGCGAAGGGGCCGTCGGTCTGCATGTCCTCGATGCGCTCGAAAGCGGCGCAGATGCGGTCGCGCAAGTCCTCGAACCAGGCGCTCGCGCGGGCGCGCTCCTCCAGCATTTCGGCGGCGGGGGCGGTGTCGGCGTCGCTCATCGGCTTCTCGCATCCTGTCGTTGTCGCGCTAAGACTGGATCATGGGCGCGGCGGCAGGTCCAGTGGCCGCAGCGGACGAAGGGGCAGGCGAATGACCGCAGAGAAGGCGCGGCGGATGCGGGCGCGGGGGCTGCTCGGGCTGGCGGCCGCCGCCGTGGCGATCACCGGGCTGGGCCTCGGCGGGCCGCTGATGCTGGTGGCGACCGGCGATCCCTCGCCGGTGCTGCCCTATTACCCGCTCGGCTGGGCCGTCGCCATCGGCGGCTGGCTCTACTGGCTGTTCATGTGGCGCAGTGCGGGGCGGATGGTGCGGCGGGGCACGGCTGAAACAGCGCCCGACGCAGGGCGGGATGAGCGATGACCGGCGACGACCGCACGCAGCGCCCCGCGGGCGCCTTTGGCTGGTTCGAGCGGCTGATCGACCCGTTCGCGCCCGCCGCGCAAACCGCCCCGCCGCGCGGCCTCGGCGCCTTTCTGCGCTGGGGATTGCGCGACGTGCGCGGCGCGCTCTGGGCGCTGGCGCTGCTGTCGCTGGCGGTCGGCGGCATCGAGGCGGCGGTGTTCTGGATGATCGGCGGGCTGGTGGACCGCGCCGCCGCCGCCGGGCCGGAGCGGTTCTTCATCGAGGAGGGCTGGTGGTTCGCCGGGCTGGTGCTGACGCTCGCCCTGTTGCGCCCGGCGGTGACGCTGGCGCAGGGGGCGCTGACCTCGCTCTCCATCGGCCCCGCGTTGCAGCCGATGGTGATCTGGCGGCTGCACCGGCACACGCTGGGCCAGTCGATGCGGTTCTTCGAGGAGGATTTCACCGGCAGGCTGGCGCAAAAGCAGATGCAGACCGCCAACGCGCTGACTCAGGCGGCGCTGGAGACGCTGAACGCGCTGGGGCTGATGCTGGCGTATATTCTTGCAATGACCATCGCGCTGGCGAGCGCGGACTGGCGGCTGGCGGCGGTGGGGCTGGTGTGGGCCGCGGGTTATGTCTGGTCGCTGTTGTGGGCGCTGCCGCAGATACGCGCGCGCGCCAAGACGCGGGCCGAGGCGCGCGCGGGCGTGACCGGGCGGCTGGTGGACAGCCTCAGCCACATCCGCACCGTCAAGCTGTTCGCCCACGCAAGCCGCGAGGAAGAAAGCGCGCGGCTGGCGCTGGCGCGGTTCCGCGACGCCGCCGCCGCGTTCGGCCGCCCGCTGATGGCGATGCGGCTGATCCTCTCCGCGCTGAACGCCGCCGTCACGCTGGGCATGATCGGGCTGGCGCTGTGGCTGTGGAGCGGCGGCGCCGCCAGCATCGGCGTGGTGGCGATGGCGGCGATGCTGACGCTGCGCCTCACCGCGATGTCGAACTGGATCGCGTTCTCGGCGCTGAGCATTTTTGGCGAGATCGGCACGGTCGAGGATGGCGCCGCGACGCTGTCGCCCGCGCATGGCGTGACCGACCGGCCCGGCGCGCGCGACCCCGCGCCGGTCGCCGGGCGCATCGCCTTCGAGGACGTGACGTTTCGCTACGGCCGCGCAACCGGCGGCGTGACCGGCCTGAACCTGTCGCTGGCGGCGGGGGAAAAGGTCGGGCTGGTCGGCCGCTCCGGCGCGGGCAAGTCCACCGTGGTCTCGCTGCTGCTGCGGCTGCATGACGTGGAGGAAGGCCGCGTCACCCTCGACGGCGCCGACCTGCGCGACCTGACGCAGGAGGGCCTGCGCCGCGCGGTGGCGGTGGTGACGCAGGACGCCGAGATCTTCAACCGCTCGGCGCGCGACAACATCCTCTATGGCCGCCCCGAGGCGACGCCGGACGAAGTGACGCAGGCCGCGCGCCGCGCCCGCGCCGACGACTTCATCGCCGAGTTGCGCGACGGGCGCGGGCGCGCGGGCTATGACGCGCATCTGGGCGAGCGCGGCGTCAAGCTGTCGGGCGGTCAGCGCCAGCGCATCGCACTGGCCCGCGCGATCCTCAAGGACGCGCCGATCCTGGTGCTGGACGAGGCGACCAGCGCGCTCGATTCCGAGGTCGAGGCCGAGATTCAGGCGGCGCTGTCAGAACTGATGGAGGGCAAGACCGTGCTCGCCATCGCCCACCGCCTCAGCACCATCGCGCGGATGGACCGCATCGTGGTGCTGGACGAGGGCCGCATCGCGGAGGAAGGGCCGCACGCCGCGCTGCTGGCGCGCGGCGGGCTCTACGCTCGGCTCTGGGCGCGGCAGTCGGGCGGTTTTATCGGCGCGGCGGCGGCGGAGTAGGCGGCTTGAGCGCGGCTCAGGCGCTGCGCCCGCGCCGCCGCTCACGCCCACCGCGCCCGCCCTCGCCCTCGGCGCGCGCCTCGCGGTTGGCCATGATCCACGCCGCGCCGTTGTCGTCGTGGTTCATCAGCAGGTTGGCGGCGCGGATCGCGTTCATCTCCGCCGGGCGCACCGGGTTCATGATCGCCGAGGTCATGCCCGCGCAGATCGCCATCGGCAGGAAGGCGGCGTTGACGCCGTGGCGGTTGGGCAGGCCGAACGACACGTTCGAGGCGCCGCAGGTGGTGTTGACCTTCAGCTCCGCCCGCAGCCGCCGCACCAGCGCGAACACCTGCTGACCGGCGGTCGCCATGGCGCCGATCGGCATCACCAGCGGGTCCACCACGATGTCGCAGGCCGGAATCCCGTAATCCGCCGCGCGCTCCACGATCCGCCTGGCGACCGCAAAGCGCACGTCGGGGTCTTCGGAAATGCCGGTGTCGTCGTTGGAGATCGCCACCACCGGCACGTTGTATTTCTTGACCAGCGGCAGGATCAGCTCCAGCCGCTCCTCCTCGCCGGTCACCGAGTTGAGCAGCGGGCGCCCCTTGCAGACCGAGAGACCGGCCTCCAGCGCGGCGGGCACGCTTGAGTCGATGCACAAGGGAACATCGACAAGCCCCTGTATCAGTTCGATCATCTGCCGCATCAGCGGCGGTTCGGTCTCGTTGGGATTGGGGTTGGAGTTATAGACCACGCCCGCGTTGACATCGAGCACCGCCGCCCCGGCGGCGACCTGCGCCAGCGCGTCGGCCTCGACGGTGGAGAAATCGCCCGCCTCAAGCTGCGCCGCCAGCAGCTTGCGCCCGGTGGGGTTGATCCGCTCGCCGATCACGCAGAACGGCGCGTCAAAGCCGATGACGGCGGTTTTCGTCTGCGATTCGATGATGGTGCGGGTCATGGCGAGGCCTTTTGCTGTGCGGTGCCGCGCCTAGGTGGCGCAGCGCAGGCGCGAAGGCAAGGCGCGTCAGGCCCGCGCCGCCTGCGCCGCGCCGCCCGCGCGCCAGTCGCGCACGAAATCCGTGGTCGCCGCGACGCCGCCCAGCGGGAAGAAATGCACCGATTCGATGGCGAAATCGGGATGCCGCGCCTTGTGCGCGGCCAGATCGCGCAGCACGTCCTCCGGCGTGAACGGCAGCATCAGCCTTGTCAGGTCGCGCGCGCGGCGTTGCAGCACCCGCAGCGACGGGCCGACGCCGCAGGACAGCGCGAACTTGACCAGCGTCTGCAGTTTCGCCGGTCCGGCGACGCCGATATGCACCGGCAGGCCGACGCCCTCGGCGCGCAGCCGCTCCGCCCAGGCGATCACCGGCGCCGACTCGAAGCAGAACTGGGTGACGATGGCCATGGCGGCGCCGCTGCGCGCGGCGAACGCCTGTTTCCAGCGCAGCGCCGCGATCAGCGCCGCGTCCGAGCCGTCGGGCGCGATGTCGCGGTTGCCCTCCGGATGCCCGGCGACATGCAGCCGCGTGAAGCCGCGCGCGTCGAACAGCCCGGTCTCGATCAGCTGCATCGAGTTGTCGATGGCGCCCGCAGGCTCGGCGCGCCCGCCCGCGATCAGCAGCGCCCGCCGCACGTCGGCCTCGCCGCGATAGCGCGCCAGCCAGTCGTCGAGCGTGGCGCGGTCGGGGATCGAGCGGGCGGGCAGGTGGGGCATCGGCTGAAACCCCTCGCGCGCCAGCCGCGCGGCGGTCGCAACCATGTCCTCAATCGGCGTGCCGTCCACATGGGCGATATAGACGCGGGTTCCCGGCGGCAGCAGGTCGCGGAAATCGGCGATCTTTGCGGCGGTGCGCGGCATCACCTCGATCGAGAAATCGTCGAGAAAATGGCGCGGCGCGGGGGCTTGCACTGTCTTGTGATCGAAAAAGTTCAGGATCGAAGCCATTTGCGCCCGTGTCTCCCCTTTTGCCCCGCATCGCCGGTCAGGCGCGCGGGTTCGCCCAGCCATCGCTCGCGATCAGCGCCTTGAGCGCCGCCGCGTCGTATTCGGCGTCCAGCCGCGCCGCCTCGGCGTCGGCCACCGCGTCCGGCTCTCCGGCCAGCTCCACCGGCGCGCCGCGTCGCCATTCCGCGAGATAGGCGTCGCTGTCGCGCGCGCCGATCTTCATGGCGCAGCGGTCGATGGCCTGCTCGAACCGCTCCGGCAACTGCCGTTTCGCCGCGCGCCGCCCCTGACCGACAATGATCTGCGCGGGGATGTCGCGCCAGTAAACGGTGGTCACAAGAGGCATGGCGGTTTCCTGTCTCACGAGGGTTGAGCATCACGAGCCGGCGCCGGTTCTCCGCGCGCAGGGGCGACCTGCTGGCGCAAATTCGCGACAATCGGCGGCGCAGCGTTGAATGGCGCCGCGCAGCGCCCTATTGTGCGGCGCACGGCGGCGCAGGCAAGGGCGTCGCGTCATGGGGAGAGCGCGCGACATGAACGATCAGGCTGCGGCGGCGCGCGCGCCAAGGATCTCCTTCGAGTTCTTTCCACCGAAAACCCCGGCGGCGACGCTGAACCTGTGGCGCTCGGTGGAGCGGCTGGCGCCGCTGGGGCCGGAGTTCGTCTCGGTCACCTATGGCGCGGGCGGCACGACGCGCGAGCGCACGCTGGGCGCCATCGCCGCGATACGGGAGCGGGCGCGGCTGGATGTGGCCGGGCACCTCACCTGCGTCGGCGCAACGCGGGAGGAGACGCTGGCGGTGGCGCGCGCCTATCGCGCCGCAGGCTGCGCGCGCATCGTCGCGCTGCGCGGCGACCCGCCGAAGGACGCCGGGCGCTTCACGCCGCACCCCGACGGCTTCGCCTCGTCGCTGGAGCTGATCGAGGCGCTAGCGCGCGAAGGCGGCCACCGTATCACGGTTTCGGCCTATCCCGAAACGCACCCCGAGGCCGCCTCGCCGCAGGCCGACATCGACATGCTCAAGCGCAAGATCGACGCGGGCGCGACCGACGCCATCACTCAGTTCTTCTTCGACAACGCCGACTTCCTGCGCTTCCGCGACGCCTGCGCCAGGGCGGGCGTGACCGCGACCATCATGCCGGGCATCCTGCCGGTGGAGAACTTCGACAAGATGCGCCGCTTCGCCGAGGGCTGCGGCGCCTCGGTGCCGGACTGGATGGCGCGCGCCTACGCCAATGCGCAGACCGCAGACGCGGCGCGGCTGCTGTCGGTCTCGATCGCGGTGGCGCAATGCGACGGGCTGATGGCCGAGGGCGTCGAGCACCTGCACCTCTATACGCTCAACAACCCCGATCTGCCCTATGACGTGTGTCATGCGATCGGCATCGAGCCGAAGGCGGATCGCATCGCGGTGGCGGGCGGCGCCTGAGCGCGCCCGCGCTTGCCGCGAAACATTTGCTCGGTTACTCAAGTGTTATGGATAACCGGGTGGAGCAGCGAGACGCGCTTGTGGCGCATGAAGGGCGCCCGCCAGCGCAGCGCAAGGCGCAACCGCTTGCCGCCATTGACCTTGGCACCAACAACTGCCGCCTGCTGGTGGCGCGGCCCAACCCCGACGGCTTTCAGGTGATCGACAGTTTCAGCCGCATCGTCAGGCTGGGCGAGCGCGTCGAGGAGACCGGTGAGCTCTGCCCCGCCGCGATGGATCGCGCGGTCGAGGCGCTGGGGGTCTGCGCCGAGAAGATCCGCCGCAACGGCGTGCGCCGGATGCGCGCGGTCGCCACCGAGGCTTGCCGCCGCGCGGTGAACCGCCACCAGTTCGTCGAGCGGGTGCGCGCCGAGACCGGCCTGCGCATGGACGTGATCACGGCGGAGGAGGAGGCGCGGCTGGCGGTGGCGGGGTGCGCGCCGCTGCACGAGGCCGACGCCGATCACCTGCTGGTGGTGGACATCGGCGGCGGCTCGACCGAACTGATCTGGATCGACCTCAGCGGCACGCCGCCGCATCTGCGCGGGCGGCTGCTGATGGCGCTGGCCCCGGCGCGGCGCGGCGCGCTGAACGCCGACGACCGCGCCCGCGCGGCGGCGGCGCATATCGTGGACTGGGTGTCGGCGCCGCTGGGGGTGGCGACGCTGCACGCGCGGTTTCAGCATCTGACCGACGCGCGGGCGCGCTATGACGCGATGCGGGCGTGTTTCGAGGCCGAAGTCGCCGCCTTCGCCCCCTTCGCCCGCCGCACCGGCGGCGCGCCGGGCGCGTTCCAGATCATCGGCGCCTCCGGCACCGTCACGACGCTGGCGGGCGCGCATCTGGGTCTGCGCCGATACGACCGCAACCGGGTGGACGGCATGTGGCTGCCGGTGGCGGGGGCGATGGCGATGATCGAGGAACTGGTGGCGCTCGACGACGCCGCGCGCGAGCATCATCCCGGCATCGGCGCCGACCGCTCGCTGCTGATCGTGGCGGGCGCGGCGATTCTCGCAACGATCCTGGCGCTTTGGCCGACCGAAAAGCTGCGCGTGGCCGACCGTGGCCTGCGTGAGGGGCTGCTCTATGGTCTGATCGGCGAGGGCATGGCCCCCGCGCGGCGGCTCTGATGGCCGAGGGCGACAAGGGCGCGCGCACGCTCAA
>CAZOZE010000275.1:0-16309 GCA_964584215.1 uncultured Rhodobacterales bacterium | reverse complement strand
GCGGATCTGCACCGCGTCCAGCAGCTCGATCCGCGCCACCGGCAGGCCGATCTGGATGGTCTGGATCACCGCGTCCACCGCCGCGCGGATGTCGGGGAACGGGCAGACGGCGGCCATCACCGCCTCGGGCTGGCCCCACAGCCGCACGGTGAGTTCGGTGATCACCCCCAGCGTGCCCTCGGCGCCGACGAACAGTTTCGTCAGGTCGTAGCCTGCGGCGGATTTGCGCGCCCGCGTGCCGGTGCGGATGATCCTTCCATCCGCCAGCACCACCTCCAGCGCCAGCACGTTCTCGCGCATCGTGCCGTAGCGCACCGCGTTGGTGCCCGAGGCCCGCGTCGAGGCCATGCCGCCCAGCGAGGCGTCGGCGCCGGGATCGACCGAAAAGAACAGCCCCGTATCGCGCAGATGCGCGTTCAGCGCGTTGCGCGTCAGCCCCGGCTGCGCGACCGCGTCGAGATCCTCGGCATGGACCGCCAGCACCCGGTTCATGCGGCCCATGTCGAGGCTGAGGCCGCCGCGCGCGGGCACCACCTGCCCCTCCAGCGAGCTTCCGGCGCCGAACGGCGTGATCGGCACGCGCGCGGCGGCGCAGAGGCGCACGATCTCGGCGACCTCCTGCGTCGTCTCGGGGAAGGCGACCGCGTCGGGCTGGCGCGGCGCGGTGTGCGCCTCGTCGTGGCTGTGGCTCTCCAGCAGCGCGGGCGCGGTGGTGAGCCGGTCGCCCAGCAGCGCGCGGAGCGGGTCGGCGGCGGCGTCGAGGGCCATGGGGCGCATCCTCCTGCAGCAGGGGCGAGAGCGTAACGCCGCCCCCGCCCGGCGTCGAGCGGTTCACGAAACCGGACGCCCGCGAACACCCATGGTTTACTCGACGGCCCCCCGGGCGCGGGTATCCTGCGGCCATGAGGAGAATCGGGATCATGGCGCTCAGCGCCGCTTTCGCCGGCGTCGCGGGTCTCTCGGCGCCGCTGGCGGCGCAGGAGGCGGTGGCGGTGGAGCTGTTCACCAGTCAGGGCTGCGCCGCCTGTCCGCCCGCCGACGCGCTGCTGGGCGAGATCAGCGTGCGCGACGACGTGGTGGCGCTGGGGATGCACGTCGATTACTGGAACTACCTTGGCTGGAGCGACACGCTGGGCGCCGCCGCCAACAGCCGCCGACAGCGCGACTACGCCGCCGCGCTGGGCGAGCGGATGGTCTATACCCCGCAGATGGTGATCGACGGCGCCACGGCGCTGGTCGGCGCGCGGCGCGGCGCCGTGCTGGACGCGATCGCGCGGGCCGGGGCGCGCCCGCGCACGGTGGCGCTGGAGGTGACGCCAGAGGGCGACATGATCCGCATCGCCGCGCACGCCCGCGCGCCCGGCGCGGCGCGCGAGGCCGCAGACGAGGCCGCAGACGAGGTCGCAGAAGAGGTCGCAGACATCGTCTATTTCATCTACGACCGTCCGCAGACCGTCGCCATCGCGCGCGGCGAGAACGCCGGGCGCGAGATCACTTACGTCAACCCGGTGCGCGCGTGGATGGCGCTGGCGCGCTGGGACGGCGCGCCGGGCGTCTGGCGCGTCCCCGCGCCCGAGGGCGCGCGCGGTGTGGCGGTGCTGGCGCAGGCGGCGTCGGACGGTCGGGTTCTGGGCGCGGCGAAACACGAATTCCGGCGCGATGCGGCGGCGCCGCCGTTAACCGGCGTCGCCGATACCGGGGCGCCGACGCACGAATGAGCTTGCGCCGGAGCCGCCGCCGGGGCTGACTGTCGGCGCGGATCACCTATGCGCCGGGGTTTATTATGAGTGTCATCGTTCAGCTTTCCGACCTGCATCTGGTGAAGGGCGGCGCGCTCGCCTACGGCCGCATCGACACGCTCGACGGTCTGCGCCGCGCGGTGGCGCATCTTCAGCGCCTCGACGCGGCGGTGGGCGGCATCGACGCCATCGTGGTCACCGGCGATCTGACCGACCATGGCGAGCCGGAGGCCTATGCGCTGTTTCGCGAGATGACCGCGCCGCTGCGCGCGCCGGTCCACGTTCTGCCCGGCAACCACGATCTGCGCGAACCGATGCGCGCGGCCTTTGCGCCCGATGGCCATGTGCCGCGCGAGGGGCCGCTGGATCACGCGGTCGATGTCGGTCCGCTGACGCTGATCCTGCTTGACGATCTGGTGGAGGGCGAACCCTGGGGCGCGCTGAGCGCGGCGCAGTGCGCGTGGCTCGACGGTGTGCTGGCCGCGAGGCCGGACCGTCCGGCGCTGCTGTTCCTGCACCATCCGCCGTTCGACAGCGGCATCGGCCACATGGACGCCAATCGCCTGCGCGACGCCGAAGGGCTGGCGGCGGTGGTCTCCCGGCGGCGCAACGTGCGGCTGATCGGCTGCGGCCACATCCACCGCGCCGTCACCAGCCTGTGGGCGGGCGCGCCCGCGATGATCGCGCCCGCGCCCGCGCACTCGGTCAGCCTCGACCTGCGCTCTGGCGCCGAGGGCTGTTTCTCGCTGGAGCCGGGCGGGGTGCTGGTGCATCGCTTCACCGGCGAGGGCCTGGGCGAGGTGGTCAGCCAGACCAGCTTCATCGACCCGTGGCCGGGGCCGTATCCGTTCCGCAGCCCGCCGCCCGCCTGAAAAAAAGCGGAGGCGGACGCCCTTGCGGGCGGCGCCTCCGGACAGTTTCCGCCGTGGGGCGGTGGTGATCAGGGAAGGCCGCGAAGCAACGCCGGCCGCAGATCCACGCTACGCCATGACGGCTAGCACCGCGCCGCCGCGCCCGACTGTGATCGCGATCACACTCGCACCGAGGGCGCCGCCGCCGCCGCGCCGCAAACCGGCGCGGGCGATGCGCGCGGACATGGGCCCAGGTCTCGGGACGTCAGCGGGCGGGGTCCGGTGGAAGGCGCATCTTTGCGGCGCAGTCCCCCGCCGGCGCCGCGCGGGCGCCCGGGATCGTCGGCGAACCCGGGCGCGCGATAATGCGGGGTCGCCGTGTCCTGTCGGTCGGCGCGCTGAACCATGAGCGGATGTCGGCGCGCGTCTTCCCGAACCGCCGCCTCCGCGGCGCATCGCGATCTGCTCGCGCATCTGGGGATGGCGCTCGCTCGGGAAATCCCCGCGCGCCCGCGCATCGCGCGTGACGTAAGCAAAATCGGCGTCCGCTGCGCGCCGGGCGAATCAGGATGATGACGGCTGGACTTCGAATATCGGGTCCACCGGCACGGCCAGCGCGGTCGCCAGCGCGTTGGTCTGCGACGCCATCGCCACCACCGCCAGCAACTCGCCGTGCTGGGCGTCGGTCATGCCCTTCGCGCGGGCCGCCGCCGTGTGCGAATGGATGCAGTAGGCGCAGCCGTTGGCGATGCTCACGGCGACGTAGATCAGCTCCTTGGTCAGCGGGTCGAGGCCGCCGTCGCGCGGCGCCATCACCGTCTTCAGCCGCGCCCACGTCGCCGCCAGCAGCGCCGGGTCGCTGGCCAGCGCGCGCCAGAAGTTGTTGACGAAGTCGCTGTTGCGCGCCGCGCGGATGTCGGCGAACACCGCCGCCGCCTCCGGCGCGGCGGCGTCGTCGTCGATCAGGGGGACGGTCGCCATCAGATCAGCGCGAAGATGCGCGCCGGGCCGCCGGAGCCGCCGCGATGTTTCGGCGCGCCCACCACCAGCGTCGCGCCGCTGGCCGGAACGGTCTCGAGGTTGGCGAGGCACTCGATCCCGTAGCGGTTGGTCGGCAGCCACAGGTAATGCGTGGCGAAATCCGCCGACTTGCCGTGGTCGAGGCTGAGCGTGTCCACCGCCATGCCGACGGCGCCGGTCTCCTCGATCAGCATCTCGGCGGCCTCGGCGTGAAAGCCGGGAAAGTGCATCACGCCCGCGTCGTCGGCGTTGCGGAACTTCGCCGTCGCCGCGTGGGCGTCCCAGCCCGACAGCATCGCCACGCAGGCGCGCTCGGGGATCGGGCCGTGGGCGGCGATCCAGCCCTTGAGGTCGTCCGGCGTCACCTGCGCGTCGGCGTCGCCGTCCGCTTTGGCGCGGATGTCCACCACGCACAGCGGCGCCACGAGGTTCTCCACCGGGATCGCATCCACCGACTGGCCGTCGGCGGAGAAGTGCAGCGGCGCATCGACATGGGTGCCGGTGTGCTCGTTCACCTCGATGATCGACAGGTTGAACTTGTGCTCCGCGTAGGTGTAGACCGGCGTCGCCTTGTAGCCGGGCTTGCCGAAATAGGTCGGGAAATCAGCATCGTAGGCGTGGGTCATGTCCTGCACGCGGCTTGCGCCCTGCGCCAGCGCGGCGGGCGCCGCCGAAAGGCCGGCCACGGCGGCGGCGGCCAGCGGCGCGGCGCGGAAGATGTCGCGGCGGCTCAGCATTCGCTGGCGCACGCTCTCGGTCACGCAGTGATCGCACATCGGCTCTCTCCCCCTTCTGGACGCCGCGTCGGGCGCGCGGCCGCCCGAGTATCGTCAGCGCGCCGCGCCCGCACAACAGAATTTGACCGGTCGCGGCCCCTGAGCGCCGCCCCTGCGCGCCGCCGCCGCGCTCAGCCCTCCAGTTCGAAGATCACCGCGCCCAGCGGCGGCAGCGTCACCGTGATGCTGTCGGCGCGCCCCTGCGCCGCGACCGCGCGGCTCTCGACGCCGCCGAGATTGCCCATCCCCGAGCCGCCGTAGATCGCCGCGTCGGTGTTGAGCCGCTCCACCCAGCGCCCCGGCGCGGGCACGCCGAGGCGAAAGTCCGGGCGCGGCACGGGGGTGAAGTTGAACGCCGCCAGCACCGGGCGGTCTTCCGGCCCGCCGAACCGCGCCCAGGCGTACACCGAGGCGTCGGCGGCGTTCGCCTCGATCCACTGGAACCCCGCGCCGTCGCAGTCGCGCCGGTGCAGCGCGGGCGTGTCGCGGTAGAGGTGGTTGAGGTCGCGCACCAGCGTCTGAACGCCCTTGTGCAGCGGGCTGTCCAGCGCCGCCCAGTCGAGCGCGCTCTGCGCGTTCCACTCGTCGCGCTGGCCCCATTCGCAGCCCATGAACAACAGCTTCTTGCCGGGATGGGCGAACATGTAGGCGTAATAGGCGCGCAGGTTGGCGAACCTCCGCCAGTCGTCGCCGGGCATCCGGTTCAGGATCGAGCCCTTGCCGTGCACCACCTCGTCATGGCTGAGCGGCAGCACGAAATTCTCGGAGAAGGCGTAGATCAGCCCGAAGGTCATCTCGTGATGGTGGTGGCGGCGGTGGATCGGGTCGCGGGCCATGTAGTGCAGCGTGTCGTGCATCCAGCCCATGTTCCACTTGTAGCCAAAGCCGAGACCGCCCGCGTCAACCGGCTTGGAGACGCCGGGCCATGCGGTGCTCTCCTCCGCGATGGTCATCACGCCGGGGTCGTCGCCATAGACCGCGACGTTCATGCGTTTGATGAACTCCACGGCCTCGAGGTTCTCGCGTCCGCCGTAGCGGTTGGGGATCCACTCGCCCTCCTTGCGGGAATAGTCGCGATACAGCATCGAGGCGACCGCATCGACGCGCAGCCCGTCGATATGGTGCTCGCGCATCCAGTAGAGCGCGTTGGCGATCAGGTAGTTGCCGACCTCTCGGCGACCGTAGTTGTAGATCAGCGTGTTCCAGTCGGGGTGATAGCCCTCGCGCGGGTCGGCGTGCTCATACAGCGCCTGACCGTCGAACTGCGCCAGCCCGTGCGCGTCGGCGGGGAAATGCGCGGGCACCCAGTCTAGGATCAGCCCCAGACCCGCCTTGTGGCACGCCTCGACGAAATCGCGGAACTCGGCCAGCGTGCCGTGACGGATGGTGGGGGCGTAAAGGCCCACCGGCTGATAACCCCACGAGCCGTCGAAAGGATATTCGCTGACCGGCAGCGTCTCGATATGGGTGAAGCCCATCTCCCGGACGTAGGGCACAAGCTGCTCGGCCAGTTCGTGATAGCTGAGCGGACGGCCCCCCGGCGCGCGCCGCCAGCTCGGCAGGTGGACCTCATAGACCGAGATCGGCGCGTCCACCCGCTGGCGCGCGGCGCGGTCCTCCATCCAGGCGCCGTCGCGCCATTTCCGCCCGCGCAGGTCGCGCACCACCGACGCCGTGGCGGGCGGGTGCTCGGCGCCGAAGCCGACCGGATCGGCCTTGAGCGGCAGCGTGCGCCCGTCCTGCGCGCGGATCTCGTATTTGTAGGCGGCGCCTTCGGCGAGGCCGGGGACGAAGATCTCCCAGACGCCGGTCGTGCCGCGCGGGCGCATCACATGGCGCCGTCCGTCCCAGCCGTTGAAGTCGCCCACCACGCTGACCCGCCGCGCGGCGGGCGCCCAGACCGCGAAGGCGACGCCGTCGGCGCCCTCATGGATCATCGGATGCGCGCCCAGCCGCCGCCACAGCCGCAGGTGCGAGCCTTCGGCGATGTAGTGCTCGTCCTGCGCGCCCAGCACCGGGCCGAACTGATAGGGATCCTCCACCTCCCAGACGGCGTCGCCGCGCGTGGCGCGAAACCGCCACGGGGCGGGGCGCGCGGGCAAGGCGGCGAAGAAGAAGTCGGGCGCGGGGCCGGGCGTCAGCCGCGCGATCTCCGCCCCGCCGTCGCGCGCCACCGCCGTCACCGTCTCGGCCCCCGGCACCCACGCCCGCAGCGCCCAGCGCTTGCCGATGGGATGCGCGCCCAGCGTGCTGAACAGCTCGCTCGCCGCGCCTTGCGCGATGGCCGCCGCAGCGGCGGCGTCTGGCGTCGCGGCGTGATCGGGCATGGCGGGGCCTCCTTGTCGCGGCGGTGTTGCGGCGCGCCGACTCATGTGTAGCGCCGAAAGCGCCCGGTTGCGAAGCGTTGAATCTGCGCACGAGACGAAAGCCACGGTTGCAACGACGGCGCTATTCGGGACAACCTTGCGCGCAGGCGGCGGGGACGCCGCGCGCGCGGACATGGGGGAGACCACCGATGGCGATCGACCGGATCGAGACCGGCGCGCTGACGCGACAGGCCATGGCCTTCGTTCTGGCAGGCGGGCGCGGCTCCCGCCTCAAGGAGCTGACCGATTTCCGCGCCAAGCCGGCGGTGTATTTCGGCGGCAAGAACCGGATCATCGACTTCGCGCTGTCCAACGCCATGAACTCGGGCATCCGCCGCATCGGGGTGGCGACGCAATACAAGGCGCATTCGCTGATCCGCCACCTGCAGCGCGGCTGGTCCTTCCTTCAGGCGGGCCGCAACGAGGGGCTGGACATCCTGCCCGCCAGCCAGCGCGTCGATGAGCGCAACTGGTATCTGGGCACCGCCGACGCGGTGACGCAGAACATCGACATCATCGAAAGCTATGCGCCGAAATACATCGTCATCCTGGCGGGCGACCACATCTACAAGCAGGATTACGGCCTGATGCTGGCGCAGCATGTCGCCAGCGGCGCCGACGTGACGGTGGGCTGCGTGGCGGTGCCGCGCGCCGAGGCCTCCGCCTTCGGCGTGATGCGCGTCGATGACGCACAACGCATCATCGCCTTCATCGAAAAGCCCGCCGACCCGCCCGCCATGCCCCGCGCGCCCGACATGGCGCTGGCCTCGATGGGCATCTATGTCTTCACCACCGAGTTCCTGTTCGAGGTGCTCCACCGCGACGCCGAAAATCCGGCGAGCGAGCATGATTTCGGCAAGGACATCATCCCCGATCTGGTGAAGAACGGCAAAGCGGTGGCGCACAAGTTCTCCGACAGCTGCGTGATCACCGGCACCGAGAAGGAGCCCTACTGGCGCGACGTGGGCACGGTGGACGCCTTCTGGCGCGCCAACATCGACCTGACGGACTTCGAGCCGGCGCTCGATCTCTACAGTCAGGACTGGCCGATCTGGACCTACGCCGAGCTGACCCCGCCCGCGAAGTTCATCCATGACGAGGACGGTCGGCGCGGCATGGCGGTGTCGTCGCTGGTGTCGGGCGGCTGCGTGATCTCGGGGTCTTCGGTCGGGCGCAGCCTGCTGTTCACCGGGGTGCGCTGCCATTCCTACAGCGCGCTGGAGGGCGTGGTGGCGCTGCCCTACAGCACGATAAACCGCAACGCGCGGCTGAAGAACGTGGTGCTGGATCGCGGCGTCGAGGTGCCTGCGGGCATGGTGGTGGGCGAGGATCCGGTCGAGGACGCGCGGCGCTTTCGCGTCTCGGACGGCGGCGTGACGCTGATCACCCAGCCGATGCTCGACAAGCTGGCGTGACAGGGGCCGCCGCAGCGATGAAGGTTCTGTTCGCAGTCTCGGAATGCGCGCCGTTCGTCAAGACCGGCGGGCTGGCCGATGTGGCGGGGGCGCTGCCCAAGGCGCTGACGGCGCGGCGCATCTCGACGCGGGTGCTGATGCCCGCCTATCCGGCGCTGAAGGCGCTGAAGGGCGCGAAGCCGGTGGCGGAGATGGAGGGCGGGCGGCTGCTGGCGGTCAAGGCGGCGGGGCTGTCGCTGCTGCTGCTGGACTGTCCCGACCTGTTCGACCGCGACGGCGGCCCGTATCTGGGGCCGGAGGGGCGCGACTGGCCCGACAATCCGTTCCGCTTTGCGGCGCTGTCGCGGGCGGCGGCGCGCGTGGCGCGGGAGGGGGCGGGCGACTGGAAACCCGACGTGCTGCATGTCCACGACTGGCAGACGGCGCTGGCGCCGCTCTACATGCGCCAGCGCGGCGACGCGATCCCCAGCGTGCTGACCATCCACAACATCGCCTTTCAGGGCGTTTTTCCGGCGGCGCTGATCGGCGCGCTGGGGCTCGATCCGTCCGGCTTCACCCCGCAGGGCTATGAATACTATGGCCAGGTCGGCTTCATGAAGGCGGGGCTGGTCAGCGCCGACCGCATCACCACGGTCAGCCCCACCTATGCGCGCGAACTGGCGCAGCCCGGTTTCGGCATGGGGCTGGAGGGGGTGATCGCCGCGCGCCGGGCCGATCTGGAGGGGGTGTTGAACGGCGTCGATCTGGACGTCTGGAACCCCGCCGACGACCCGCATCTCGCCGCGCCGTTCACCGCCGAGACCATCGCCGCGCGGGCGAGGAACCGCGCCGCGCTGGCGGAGCGATTCGGGCTGGAGGCGCGCGACGACGCGCCGCTGTTCGGGCTGGTCGGGCGGCTGACGCGGCAGAAGGGGATCGACCTTCTGCTGGAGGCGCTGCCGAGGCTTCTGGCGCGCGGCGCGACGCTGGCGCTGATCGGGAGCGGCGACGCGGACATGGAGGCCGCGTTTCGCGCCGCCGCCACCGCGCATCCCGGCCGGGTGGGCGCGGTGATCGGCTATTCCGAGCCGCTGGCGCATCTGATGCAGGGCGGCGCCGACGTGATCCTGGCGCCGTCGCGCTTCGAGCCCTGCGGGCTGACCCAGCTCTACGCGCTGCGCTATGGCGCCGCGCCGCTGGTGGCGCGCACCGGCGGGCTGGCCGATACGGTGATCGACGCCAACGAGGCGGCGATCGCGGCGGGCTGCGCCACCGGCTTTCAGTTCGCGCCGGTCGAGACGGCGGCGCTGGCCGACGCGGTGGACCGCGCCTGCGACGCCTTCGCCGACCGTGCGCTCTGGGCGCGGATCATGGCCAACGCCATGGCGGCGGAGGTCGGCTGGGGCGCGTCCGCCGCGCGCTACGCCGCGCTCTACAAGCATCTGGCCGCGTCATGAAGCGCCCCGCCGTCACCGCAGGGCGCCCCGAGCCGCTGGGCGCCACTCTGGATGCGCAGGGCGCCAACTTCGCGGTGTTCTCGCAGGCCGCCAGCCGCATCGAGGTCTGCCTGTTCTCGCCCGACGGCGCGCGCGAGATCGCGCGGCTGCCGCTGCCCGAGCGCACCGGCGCGATCAGGCATGGCCATGTGAGGGGGCTGAAGGCGGGCGCGCTCTATGGTCTGCGCGCCGACGGCGTCTGGGCGCCGGAGCGCGGCCACCGCTTCAACCCCGCCAAGCTGCTGCTCGACCCCTACGCGCGCGGCCATGCGGGTGCGTTCGATCCGTTGTCGCCCTTGCTGCTGGGCCATGATCCCGCGCGCGGCGAGGGCTTTCCCTCGCCCGCCGACAGCGCGCCTGCGATGCCGAAATGCGTGCTGACCGCCGCGCCGCCGCCCGTGCCGCCAAAGGAGCGCCCGCGCACGCCCTGGGCGCGCACGGTGATCTATGAGGCGCATCCCTCGGGGCTGACCATGCGCCATCCCGGCGTTCCCGAGGCGCTGCGCGGGACGTATGAGGCGCTGGGGACGCCTGCGATCATCGAGCATCTGAAGGGCCTCGGCGTCACCGCCATCGAGCTCATGCCGGTGCAGATGCTGATGGACGACACCCGGCTGCTGCGCATGGGCCTGCGCAATTACTGGGGCTACAGCACGATCGGCTTTTTCGCGCCCGAGCCGCGCTATTTCGGCCCGAACGGCGCGAAGGGTCTGCGCGAGGCGATCCGCGCGCTGCATGGCGCGGGGATCGAGGTGATCCTCGACGTCGTCTATAACCACACCGCCGAGGGCGACCATCGCGGCCAGACGCTGAGCTTTCGCGGCCTCGACAACGCCAGCTATTACCGGCTCGACGGCGCGAAGCGCCATGTCAACGACACCGGCTGCGGCAACACGCTGAACACCGGCCATCCGTTCGTGCTGCGCATGGTGCTCGACAGCTTGCGCCACTGGGTGCAGGCCTATGGCGTGGACGGCTTTCGCTTCGATCTGGCGACGTGCCTGGCGCGGGAGCCGCACGGCTTCGACCCCGAGGGCGGCTTTCTCGACGCGCTGCGCCAGGATCCGGTGCTGGCCGGGGTCAAGCTGATCGCCGAACCGTGGGACATCGGCCCAGGCGGCTATCGCCTCGGCGGCTTTCCGCCGCCGTTCGCCGAGTGGAACGACGCCTTCCGCGACAAGGCGCGCAAGTTCTGGCGGCGCGAGCCGCACTCGGCGCAGGGGCTGGCCGAACGGCTGCTGGGATCGGCGGGACTGTTCGACGGGGCCGGGCGGCGGGCGTGGAGCAGCGTCAACTTCGTCGCCTGCCACGACGGCTTCACGCTGGCGGATCTGACCGCCTACAACGACAAGCACAACCACGCCAACGGCGAGGACAACCGCGACGGCCACGGCGCCAACTTCTCCGACAACTGCGGCGCCGAGGGGCCGACCGACAATCCCGCCGTCCTCGCCCGCCGCGCCCAGCGCCGCCGCTGCCTGCTGGCGACGGTGATGCTGTCGCAGGGGACGCCGATGCTGTTGGCGGGCGACGAGTTCGGCAACAGCCAGCAGGGCAACAACAACGCCTATTGCCAGGACAACGAGATCGGCTGGCTGGACTGGCCGGGCGCCGACGCCGGGCTGCTGCGCTTCACGCAACGGCTGATCGCCCTGCGCGCCGCGTATCCCGTGCTGCGCCAGAGCCGCTTTCTGCACGGCGACCCCCGGCCCGACGGGATGCCCGACGTGGAATGGCTGGACTTCAAGGGCGGCGCGGTGGCCTGGCGCGACCCGGGGCTGGCGCGCTTTTGCCTGCTGCTGCGCGGCGACGCCGACGCGCCCGCTTACGAGGCGACAGACGACGCCGCGCTGCTGGCGTTCAACGGCGCGCCGGAGGCCTGTCCGCTGACGCTGCCGCCTGCGCCCAAGGGGCGGGGGTGGCTGCGCGCGCTGGACACCGCGCACCCCGATGCCGCGCCCGCGCCCTGCGGCCGGGCGGCGCAGAAGGTGGCGGGCGAGGCGGTGGTCGTATTCGTGCCGACGCCATGAGCGACGCCCGCAGCGACGCCGCCACCGACGCCCGCAGCGACCCCCGCGCGCGGCTCGCCGCCGCGATGGGAATCGCGCCGCGATGGCGCGACATCGAGGGGCGCGAGCATGTGACCGGCCCCGATACGCAAGCGGCGCTGCTCGCGGCGATGGGCGTCGGTCCCGGCGAGGAGGCCGACGCGCTGGCGCAGGGCGTCACGGCGCCGGAGATCGTGGCGCGCGCGGGCGCGCCGGTCGAGATCGCCGCTGAGGGGCCATGGCGGTTCGAGCGCGAGGATGGCGTCGTCGAGGAGGGCCGCGCCGGGGGCGCGCTGCGGCTGACCCCGCCGATGGGGGTTCACCGGCTGCATGTCGAGGGCGCGGCGCGCCTGCTGATCGCCGCGCCGGACCGGGCGCCGGGCGTGGCGCAGGTCGCGGGACGCGGGCGGGTCTGGGGCGCCATGACCGCGCTTTATGCGTTGCACTCCGCCGAAAGCCTTGGCCTTGGCGACTACGCCGATCTTGGCGCGGCGGCGGAGGCGCTGGCGGGGATGGGGGCGGACTTCATCGGCGTCAACCCGGTGCATGCGCGCGGCGCGGCGCATGACGGGGTCAGCCCCTATTCGCCCTCCAGCCGCATCGCGCTGGAGCCGGGCTGGATCGCGCCGCGCGAAGCGCAGGGGTTTCACGCCTGTCCGCAGGCGCAGGCGCTGCTGGCCGAGGCCGCGCCGGGGATCGCGGCGGCGCGGGCGGGGCCGTTCGCGCGGCATCGCGCCCGCGACGCCGCCGCCGCGCCGGTTCTGCGCGCGCTGTTCGCCGCCTTTGACGACGCCGACGGCGCGTTCGCCGCTTGGCGGGCTGGGCTGGGGCCGACGCTGGGCGCGGCGCTGGAGGGCTTCGCGCTGTTCGAGGCGTTGTCGCTGCGGCTGGGCGCGGACTGGCGGCTGTGGCCGCCCGGCCATGAGACGCCCGACGCGCCCGGCGCCCGCGCGCTGGCGCGCGATCACCCGGACGAGCCGCGCTATCACCTCTGGCTGCAATGGCTGGCCGACCGCCAGCTGCACGCCGCGCAGGCGCGCGCGACGGCGGCGGGGATGGCGGTGGGGCTTTATCTCGATCTCGCCGTGGGGGTGCGCCCCGACGGCGCCGACGTCTGGGCGAACCCTGCGGGCTTCGCGCGCGGCGTGTCGCTGGGCGCGCCGCCCGACCGGCTGGCGCCGGGGGGGCAGGTCTGGGCGCTGGCGCCGTTTTCGCCGCAGGGCCTGCGCGCCACCGCCTACGCGCCGTTCGTCGCGGCGCTGCGCGCGGCGATGCGGCCTGCGGGCGTGGTGCGCATCGACCATGTGTTGGGCTTCGCGCGCGCCTACTGGGCGCCGGAGAACGGCGCGCCGGGCGGCTATGTCGCCTTTCCGCTGGAGGCGCTGCTGGCGATCACCCGCATCGAGGCGGCGCGCTCGGGCTGCGTGGTGGTGGGCGAGGATCTGGGCACCGTGCCCGACGGGTTTCGCCAGCGGCTGAGCGCCAGCGGTCTCTATCGCTGTTCGGTGATGCAGTTCGAGCGGTCGGGCGGCGCCTTCACCCCGCCGCGCCGCTATCCCGCCGACGCCATCGCCAGCTTCGGCACCCACGACACCCCCACCTTTCGCGGCTGGCTGCGCGGGCGCGACATCGACTGGCGCGAGAAGATCGGCGATTACGACGCCGGGGCGGCGGCGCAGGCGCGCGCGGCCCGCGCGGCGGAGACGGCGGCCTTTGCGCGGCTGTTGCGCGGCGAGGGCGCGGCGGCGGCGGATGAGGACGCGCTTTGCGGCGCCGCGCACCGCCTGCTGGCCGGCGCGCCCTGCGCGCTGGTCGCGCTCGGCCTCGACGACGCGCTGGGCGTGGTCGAACAGCCCAACCTGCCCGGCACCATCGACCAGCACCCCAACTGGCGGCGGCGGCTGCCGGTCGCGGTCGAGGCGCTGGCGACCGATCCCGGCCTGTCGCGGCTCGCCGCGATCCTGTCCGACGCCCGTCCGAAAGGAAACGCCATGTCCGTCAAGATCGTCGCCACCGAATCCATTCCCGGCCAGAAGCCCGGCACCTCGGGCCTGCGCGCCAAGACCGCCGTGTTCATGCGGCCCAACTATCTGGAGAACTATGTCCAGGCGACCTTCGACGGCATCGGCGGCGTCGCGGGCAAGACGCTGGCGCTGGGCGGCGACGGGCGCTTTTTCGGCGCCGAGGCGACGCAGATCATCCTGAAGATGGCCGCCGCCAACGGCGCCGCGCGGGTGATCGTGGGGCGGGGCGGGCTGCTCTCCACCCCCGCCGCCTCCGCGCTGATCCGCAAGCGGCGCACCGACGGCGGGCTGATCCTGTCGGCCAGCCACAACCCCGGCGGGCCGGACGGCGATTTCGGCGTGAAATACAACATCGCCGCAGGCGGCCCGGCGCCCGAGGCGATCACCGGGGCGATCCACGACCGCACGCTGTCGATCACGCAATACCGCATCCTCGACGCCCCCGACATCGACCTCGACGCCGAGGGCGAGACGGCCCTGGGCGCCATGGTGGTCGAGGTGATCGACCCGGTCGCCGACTACGCCGCGCTGATGCGCACGCTGTTCGACTTCGACGCGATCCGCGCGCTGTTCGCCTCTGGCTTCACCATGCGTTTCGACGCCATGCACGCGGTGACCGGGCCTTACGCCACGGCGCTGTTCACCGAGCTGGGCGCGGCCCCGGATACGGTGCTGAACGGCGTCCCCTCGCCCGATTTCGGCGGTGGCCACCCCGACCCCAATCCGGTCTGGGCCAGACCGCTGATCGATCTGATGATGGGCCCCGACGCGCCCGACTTTGGCGCCGCCAGCGACGGCGACGGCGACCGCAACATGATCGTCGGGCGCGGCTGCTATGTCAGCCCCTCCGACAGTCTGGCGGTGCTGGCGGCGAACGCGCATCTGGCGCCGGGCTATGCGCAGGGCGTGAAGGGCGTGGCGCGCTCGATGCCCACCTCGCGCGCGGCGGACCGGGTGGCCCGGAAGCTGGGGGTGAAGGCCTATGAGACGCCGACCGGGTGGAAATTCTTCGGCACGCTGCTCGACGCCGGGCTGGCGACGCTGTGCGGCGAGGAGAGCGCGGGCACAGGCTCGAACCATGTGCGCGAAAAGGACGGGCTTTGGGCGGTGCTGCTGTGGCTCAACATTCTCGCCGTGCGCAAGCAGTCTGTCGCGCAGATCATGGCCGAACACTGGGCCGACTATGGCCGCGACTATTACACCCGCCACGACTATGAAGCGGTGGACAAGGCCGCCGCCGAGGGGCTGATGGACGCCTTGCGCGCGCGGCTGCCGGGCCTGCCCGGCGAGAAGGTCGCCGGGCTGACGGTCAGCGCGGCGGACGATTTCGCCTATACCGACCCGGTGGACGGCGCGACCGCCGCCCGGCAGGGCGTCCGCATCCAGTTCGCCGGCGACGCGCGGGCGGTGTTCCGCCTTTCCGGCACCGGCACCGAGGGCGCGACGCTGCGGGTCTATCTGGAGCGGTTCGAGCCTGACCCCGCCCGCCACGGCCAGACCCCGGCCGAGGCGCTGGCCGGGGTGATCGCGGCGGCCGAGGCGCTGGCCGACATCAAGGGGCGGCTGGGCCGCGACGCGCCGGACGTGACGACGTGACGGCGTGACGACGTGACGGCGTGACAACGCGATGGCGTGATGGCGCGACGCGCCGCACTTGCGGCTTGCGTTAACCGCATTGTCACGCCAGTTATTCCAGCTTGCGACCGGACGCCGCAATCCGCTACCGTTTCGAGGCGTCGCAGCATCGAGGACGCCATGGACGGAAATCTGACAAAGACGCTGGCGATAACGCCCGAGAAGCTGCGCGACGACATGGCGCGCCACCTGCGCCATGTGGTCGGCAAGGACGCCGCCACCGCGACGCTGACCGACTGGCGGCTGGCGCTGTCGCGCGCGGTGCGCGATCTGGTGATCGACCCGTGGTTCGACACCACCCATCGCGCCTATGAGGGCGGCCACAAGCGCGTCTATTACCTGTCGATGGAGTTCCTGATCGGCCGCCTGCTGGAGGACGCGATCCACAACCTGGGGCTGGAGGAGGCCGCGCGCGCGGCGGTCGCGGCGCACGGCGTGGACTACGCGGCGCTGGTCGCCGATGAGCCCGACGCGGCGCTGGGCAACGGCGGGCTGGGGCGGCTGGCGGCGTGTTTCCTCGATTCGATGTCCACGGTGGGGCTGGCGGCGCATGGCTACGGCATCCGCTACGCCCACGGCCTGTTCCGCCAGCGCTTCGACAACGGCTGGCAGGGCGAGGAGGCGGAGGACTGGCTGCGCCAGAAGCACATGTGGGAGTTCGAGCGCGCCGAGGTGGTCTATCCGATCGGCTTCGGCGGCGGAGTGCGGGAGACGGCGTCGGACGCCGCCGAGTGGACGCCGGGCGAGACCGTGCTGGCGGCGGCCTATGACACGCCGGTTCCCGGCTGGCGCGGGCGCTGGACCAACACGCTGCGGCTATGGTCGGCGCAGCCGGTGCGCGCCTTCGACCTGGCGCCGTTCAACCGCGGCGACTACATGGCCGCCGCCGCGCCGGCGGTGTTCGCCGAGACCATCAGCCGGGTGCTCTACCCCGACGACACCACGCCGCAGGGCAAGGAG